>JAIPDL010000074.1 GCA_021737695.1 Desulfotignum sp.
ACCACCTCTCCTGATTCACTGTCTCTGTGGAGCGAATGAAAAAAGATCTTGTCTTTCTCTTTCCGCCTCAAGTCAAGTTCTTTGAGAATGACATAATCATGGGTTGCCAGAAATACCTGGACCCCTCCACGTTGCAGTTCCAGGATAATCTCCATCAATACCCCGAAAAGCCCGGGATTGAGATTCGTTTCAGGTTCATCCCAGAAAAGCACTGAACCACTGAGTAAGGTGCCGTTTTGAATCAACAGCCACAACAGTCCCAGTTTTCTGATGCCTTCAGCAAGCAGTGAAAACTCAAGATTTCCTTGTTTGCTTCTCAAAAAGAATTCTTCATCTTTGATGTTGACCTTTCCATCGATGGCTTTCTGCAGCATGGTCAACAGTTTTTTACGTGCTTTGTCGGCCGGGCCGCGTAATGCCGGACTGTAAGCCCGGTCAAGGATATCCGCGTAAACCTCTTCGAAATGAACTTCCCGTTGTGAATAAAGAGATCTAAATCCCGGTGCATTCGACAACATCTCCTTAACAGGGATATACACACTTTCCACCGGGTTTTCCTTCCATTTCTTAACGCTGATGACAGACGCGTTTTCCGCTTTTGTCGTATGGTTTGTGAAGGATGCCCGAAGCCTGATCTTTCCTCTGAACACTTCCACTGCACAACGGGAACTGGCTTTCTGGCGTTTTACAAGGCGGCCCAGAGCACGGCCTGAGGGCAAAAAGATTCGAATCAGTTTTTCTGCAAAATCAAGCTGGGTTTTTGTAATGTCACAGGACGCGTATGCCAGTTTCATCAGATGCGTTTTGCCGGTTGCATTGGCGCCGACAAACACATTGATCCCTTCGGACAACTCAAGATCCAGTTTTTCAAAGGCCGTAAATTTTTCCAGTTTTATTCTCGTTAATTTCATGAATCATCTCCTGTTCGGGTTACCGCCTGGTCGTACCACATAAGGAGCTTGAGCCCTCCTGCCGATTTTTCGAACTTTCAGAGCCACTATATCGGGCAGGGTGCTGGTTGTCAAACGCATTTCCCCATGAAGGGCGGAGCTTTGGACAGATGCCGGGATGTCGTGACAATCAACACACTTGTCATGCTGGAAAACAGGCTGTATAATTGACTGGTAACCATCCTACTTAAACTTGGAGGAAATGATGGCCCATCTACATTGTTATGTCCCGGATGACATTGCAGAACTTTTCAGAAAAAAGGCGGAGCAAAAGGGCCTGGCAGCGTCAAAATACATAGCCCTTATTGTAAAAAAGGAAATGACATTTTGCTGCCGGCATGGCTTCAACATCGGTTAAACCAGTCTCACCCCACCACCCTGCTGCTGCTGAGCTATCTGGTAGCCATCCTGGCCGGGACCCTGGTGCTGATGCTGCCGCCTGCCACGGTAAGCGGTGATATCCATCTCATCGATGCCCTGTTCACGGCCACGTCCGCCGTGTGTGTGACCGGCCTGATCGTGGTGGATACCGGATCCTTTTTCACCCCGTTCGGCCAGGGGGTGATCCTGTTTCTCATTCAGGTCGGAGGGTTGGGGATCATGACCATTTCCGTGGCCCTTTTCCAGATCATCGGCAAAAAGGTGGTGTTTCAGCAGCGGATGGCCATGCAGGAAGTGTTTTCCCATACCCCCAGAGAAGATATCTTTTTCCTTCTCCGGTCGGTGCTGATTTTCACATTTTCCATGGAAGTGGCCGGGGCGATTATTCTGTTCTTTCACTGGCACGGCACGGTCCCGTTTACTCAGGCCCTGTCCTCAGCGGTGTTCCATTCTGTTTCCGCTTTCTGCAATGCCGGGTTTTCCCTGTTTTCCGACAGCCTGATGGCCGGCCAGACCTCTTTGCTTCTCAATGGGACCATCGGGGGCCTGATCGTTCTGGGTGGACTGGGGTTTCCCGTGGTCTACGAAATCTTTCGCCGGACATTCAAGGGACAATCCGGCAAACTGTCCATTCAAACCAAAAGCGTGGTACTGACCACCCTTGGCCTGACCCTGGCCGGGATACTGGTGATCCTGGTGTCCGAGCGCACCCTGGTCCCGTCCCTGGGGTGGAAAAACGGCCTTCTGGCATCCGTGTTTCAATCCATCACCTGCCGGACCGCCGGATTCAACACCCTGGACATTGCCTCCCTGAACACGGCCACCCTGCTGTTCATGATGTTTCTGATGCTGATCGGCGCCTCCCCGGGATCCTGCGGCGGAGGCATCAAGACCACCACATTCGCTGTGCTGGCCACCTATTCCTGGAGCCGTCTGATGCGCCGCAGATGCGTCAACCTGTTTTCCAAGACCCTGCCGGATGACACCGTGAGTAAAAGCATCTTTATCCTGTTGTTTTCTCTGGGCATCATCTGCCTGGCGGTTTTCATCATTCTGTTCATTGACCCCGACCATGGCACCCGGATACCGGGAAACCGCCAGTTTTTGAGTTTTCTTTTTGAAACCGTGTCCGCTTTCGGCACCGTTGGCCTGTCCATGGGGGTCACCCCGGCGCTGACTTTGCCGGGCAAACTGGTGATCATTGCCCTGATGATCATCGGCCGGGTGGGGATCCCGGTCATCACTTATATCATTGTAGGCGGACCCCCGAAAAAAGGGTTGCAGTTTGCCGAAGAAAATCTGATGATCGGATAGAAAAAGGAGAGCCCATGAGACGATTCACGGTAATCGGTGCCGGCAGCTTTGGGTATTATGCAGCCAAGGCCCTGTATGAAAACAAAAACGAGGTGATTGTCATCGACCGGAGCAAAGACCGGATCCAGGCCATCGATCCCTTTTGCACCAGCGCCATCGTCCAGGATGCCACAGACATCGAAGCCCTCAAGGGACTGGGTCTGGAAGAGATGGATGCGGTCATTGTCAGTACCGGTGCCAACATCACGCCCAGCATTTTGATCTGTTTTCATCTCAACCGCCTGGAAATCAAACAGATTATCATCAAGGCGGAAGATGATGACCATGGGGAGATCCTCAAGCAGCTGGGGGCCACGGAAATCATCCGGCCCGGCATGGATATGGCCGGCCGCCTGGCCCTGCGTCTCACCTCTCCCAACATCCTTGAATTTCTCCCCCTGGCCGAAGGGTACACCATTGCCCAGGTGGAACCCCCAAAACCGTTTGTCGGAAAATCCATCATGGAACTGGAACTGCGCAAGCGCTACCAGGTCAATGTGATCGCTGTCAAAGAACAGTTTCCCGAACGGTTCATCATGGTCCCGGGGGCGGAATTCGTCGTCAAGGAAAATGATATCCTGGTCACGATAGGAAAGGAAACAGACCTGGCAAAAATCAGGGAGCTGAAATGAAACTCATTATCTGCGGGGCCGGACGAATCACGGATGAACTGCTCAAACGCGCCGGTGCCAACTGGGAAATCATCCTGATCGAAAAAGATGCCGCAAAGCTGGCGCCGTTTTCAACCCGGTTTCCCAATATCGTCCGGGTCATGAGCGAAGACGCCTCCAGCCCGGTGGTGCTTGACAAAGCAGGGCTGTCCAACCAGGACGGCATTCTGGCCATGACCAACGACGATGCCGTGAATCTGGCCATTGTGCGGTTTGCAAAACAAGCAGATATCAAAACCGTGCTGGCAGTGGTGCGGGATCCGGAACAGCTGCCGGCATTTCAGAAACTCGGAGTATGGACCATCAGCATGGCAGCGGATGCGGCCCGGAAAGCCTACCAGTTTGTAAAGGATCCCCGGATTCGCATCATCGATCTGGGAGAGGGGGAAGGAGAACTGCTGGAACTGGCCGTGGGAAAACAGGAACTGGCCCGGCTGGAAGATATTGCCGCCACTGCGGAATCCAATCCCCACTGGCGCATTGCCGGCATCATCCGCAACAACCAGTTGCTGTTTCCGGATCAGCAGCCAGGATTGAAGCAGGAAGACCGGCTGCTGATTCTGGGAAAAGACGACCTGTACAATGCGTTTTCACAACACCTGGAAGGGTCCCGGCTCCATTTTCCCCGCACCTATGGACAGCATATGGTTCTGGGACTGGCAAACAGCCCGAGCCTGGACGACACCACGGAACTGATCAATGAAGCAGTTTACCTGGCCCAGGGAACCCATATCGAAAAAATTGCCGCTATTTGCGGCAATTCTGAAAGCGATATACACGAGGCCCTGTCCCGGTGGTCGGAAAGCCTTGAGATTGAAATCATTGAAACCAGTCAGGCATCTGTGGAAAACGCCGCTGTTCATACTGCGGCAGGCAAAGATGCCGGCATTGTCGTGCTTCCCGCTAAAAACCAGTCTTTTTTGCGCACGGTTTTCAAAGGCGGCATCAGCGCCCTGGCAGCCAGGCTGCCCTGTCCGCTGTTATCCGCGAGAATGACCGATCCCTATGAACACCTGATGGTGCCCTTCAACGGATCTCTGGCATGCCAGCGGGCTTTGGAGATCACCATGGACCTGGCACTGCAGCTGGAAGCGGAGGTATCCGTGATCATCGTGGCAGAACCCTCTTACCTCAAGGGAAAGCCATCAGGGCCCGACCCCTGGGAGCAGCAGATGGTTCAACAGGTCCGGGACCTGGCCCGGGTCCATGACACCCAGGTTCAGGAAATTGTTCGCCGGGGCAATCCGGTCAAAGAGATTGCGGCTGCGGCCGCAGACTGCCAGCTGCTGGTGCTGGCAGGCAATGACGGCCACACCGGATTTTTTTCCATCCAGACCGCAGACATGATCCTGAACCGGGTATCATGTTCCGTGCTGCTGGTCTCATAAAAGGGTAGAAAAGCAATGGAAATTCACTCTGCATGGGCGTTGGTGCTGGTCTCGCTGGGGGCCGCGTTTCTGCCCAGCTTAGGGCAGCGCCTCCGGCTGCCGTCCGTGGTACTGGAAATTCTGTTCGGGGTGGTGATCGGCAAAAGCCTGTTGAATCTCCAGTTCGGGGAAGACTGGATCTCTTTTCTGTCCCATCTGGGATTTCTGATCCTGATGTTCCATGCGGGCATGGAAATCAACTTTGGCATGCTCAAAAAACAGCGGGCCGGAATGTTCGGCATCCAGGCCGGGGTTTTTCTGCTCACCCTGGTGCTGTCCATGGGCGCGGCCGTCCTGCTGGGCCAGGGCCTGTATCTGGGTCTGGTTTTGTCCACCACCTCTTTGGGGCTGGTGGTGCCGACCCTCAAAGATACCAATGCCAGCCAGTCCCCATTGGGGCAAAATGCGCTTATCGCGGCCACACTGGCTGATTTTCTGACCCTTTTTGGTATCACGTTTTTTTTGCTGTGGCACCAGAACGGGTTTGGCTGGGATTTTCTGCGGCCCTTGCCCCTGTTCATCGGATTCGGTGTTCTGTTGAAACTGGTCCAGTTTCTGGCCTGGTGGTATCCGGAAAAAACCGACCGGCTCCTGGCGAATAAGGATTCCCAGGAACTGGGGGTAAGATTTTCCCTGGCCCTGCTGTTTTTATTTGTGGCCCTGTCCGAGCTGGCCCACCTGGAACCGGTTTTAGGGGCATTTATGGGAGGGGTGCTGCTTTCCATTGTGTTCAGGGAAAAAACACACCTGGAACAAAAACTGTCCGGTTTTGGATACGGCTTTCTGGTGCCGTTGTTTTTCATTCATGTGGGCATGCAGTTTGATGTGGCCAATGTCCTGTCCATGGGCCAGCTGGTGTTTACCGGCAAGCTGCTGGGGGTTGCCGTGCTGGTCAAGATCCTGCCCTGCCTGCTTTTTGTGTTCGCCGGACTGTCTTTTCTCAATTCCCTGCACGTGGGCCTGCTCATGACCTCCCGGTTGAGCCTCATCATTGTGGCGGCCACCATCGGCCTGGAATTCGGATTTATCACCGAGGCGTTCAAGGATGCCATCATCCTGCTGGCCATTGTCACCTGTCTCATGGGACCGACACTTTTCAAGGCGTTTTACCGGTCGGATGGGGATGCCCCGGACACCCGGACCCGGATCCAAAAAAAGAACCTTGCCGCCGGCTGGATGCGGCAGCAGAAATAATGGTCACCGCCGGGAGAGAATCAGGAGAGAATCAGATGCCCCCTGTTGCCGACTGGATCATACAAAAAGCGTTCGATGATCCGGCTGATGCACTATTGATACGCAGAATCGTGATCCGGGTGAAGTGACAATATACGAAGCCATGACTGGTCGCGATACCCGACTGCCCGGAATCCTTGACTGATACGAAACGTATACAGCCGAGAACCCTGCGGACCTTTTCGGGACAGAATTGCCTCCCATTTCAATCCACGGTCCGCATACAACTGCTGCCATGTCATGGCGGATATTTTTTTACAGGTATTCAGCACATGCCGCTGATCCATTTTGGTCAAATTGAACAGGGCCTGTTGAAATACCGGGTTGTTCAAATCCAGCCGGACAGGATTGCCTGTCTCGCCCGAAGTCATTTGATCCGGTTCTCCAGATCATGAAAATCCGTGTCTGCCGGTGGATTTTTTTCTGCCCAGTCCACAGCTTTGTTCAACGTGTTTTCAACATCCGGGTCATGAAGCCACTTCTCATTGTCCGGAATAAACCGGCCCAGTTTGATCAACCATACGCCATTGTCCAATTCACTTAACATCACGGTCTGGCCGGCAAACTTTTTGCCAATGGAAATCTGGCCGCTGCTGCCGACTGTTTTAATGATATCCATGATTCTCTCCTGCCATCGGGTTTCACATGAATTCATGATAGCACCAATGCATGAAATGTCAAGCTGCCAGATACACTGCTGGCAAAGGGTCATATCCTACAGAAGGAAGCATTCATGAAATCCCTTGAAATGTCAGCTTCATCTGTACTAAGATTACGAATTAAGAACTGTCTGATGCATCTTAATCTGTTTGGAAAATGCCAATGGATTACAATTTCGAGTGGAACATAGGTAAAGCCAGAGAGAACCAGCAGAAACACGGCGTTGCATTTGATGAAGCAGCCACAGTATTCAGAGACTCAAATGCGCTTTCCATATATGACACGGACCACAGTGAATCGGAAGATAGATGGATCACGATGGGCCTTTCGGAAAAAGGGAGGCTGCTGATTGTAATCCACACTTTTCTGGAAGAAAATGACAATATTGTAAAAATCAGGGTTATTTCCAGCCGAAAAGCAACCAGACAGGAAATCCAAACATATGGTGAATAAAATGAAACCGGAATACGATTTTTCAAAGGGCCAAAGAGGCAAATTTTATCGTCAGAATATGAAGCTTAACATTCCCATATATCTTGATGACGAAGTCTCGGCCTTTGTCGAGAAAATCGCTGCCAGAAAGGGAATTGACAGATCTTCCGTTGTCAATGATCTTCTCAGGGGAGACATCAGGCTGGCAGAGTCAATGGAATAAACGGCCCATCTGCAACGGCGTTCTCCGCCCGGATCAATTAGACGGGCAAACGAACTTACGCCTGTTCGGCAGCCCTGAAATCTCTGATCATACTTGAAATGCCCGGGATCAGGGCTTTTTCCACCCGCTGGATGAACCGGGCCGAGATGCGCTCTTTAAATGGTTTTGCAGGCCTTGAGCTGTTTTCATTTGCTCAGTCAAGATCCGAATACAATCATCATATTCCGGTAACCTTATCCCAACACAAATGCCGGATAACTGTCCGGAACTGCGAATCCAAACATTTTTCAGCCGAAAGGACCGGTGCCATGCACGATATCACCCATCTGGCCGCCAACAATGAACTGGTGGAAAAAAAACTGTTTTCCCGCCCGCTGATCCATGAATCATCCACTGTGATCCGCTCCCGGTTCGGAGAATACACGGAAGTGGAGGCCGGGTGTTTCTGCAATGAAATCACCCTGGGAGACTATTCCTATCTGTCCTCCAGCGTCCGGGCCATCTGGTGCAATATCGGAAAATTCTCCTCCATTGCCTCCCATTGTGTGATCAATCCGGGGAATCATCCCTACCAGCGGGTCACCCAGAGCCACTGCACCTACCGGTGCCGGCAGTACGGGTTTGCCGACCAGGATGATGAGGCGTTCTTTGAATGGCGCCGGCAGGATGCCGTGACCATCGGCCATGATGTGTGGCTGGGTCACGGGGTCTATGTGATGCCAGGCGCCACCATTGCCGACGGGGCCGTGGTGGCGGCCGGGTCCGTGGTCACCCGGAACCGGCCCGTGGGGCCCTATGAAATTGCGGCCGGGTCCCCGGCAACACCCGTCAAAAAACGGTTTTCAGACGGAATCATCGACCGGCTCCTGAAAATCCGTTTCTGGGACTGGCCCCGGGAAAAGCTGGAACAGGGATTCAAGGACCTGTGTGATGTGGAAACATTTGTAGAAAAATATGGGCCATCCTGATTCCTTAGTTTTCTCCCTGACATGTTTGATTCACGCGCTCAATTGTCCAGAAGAATGACTCTCCTGTTTAGTGCCGGACATTGCCATGTCAGGCATGGTTTCAAACACAATTTTATCATCCTGATAATTGATTCCCAACACTTGAAGCGGACAATTCCTTCCTGACAGTAGAATTTTGAATCTTTAGGGAGGATTAAATCCGCCATGCCCCCCGCACAGGCAACCACACCGACCCAGCCCATGCCGGCACCCGATGCCGGGCCCCGGATCGACCTGACGTTTCTGCACCATGCCCTGGAAATCAGACCCGGGTCTAAGGAAAATTTTGTTCAATCCCTGCCGTTTTCTTTCCGGGATGTCACGGCAGGGGCAGAAAATGAGTTCCAGGCAGTGGTTCTTGGAAAGCGCGAAGATGTAGACCTGCCCATCACCATCGAATCCGCCAATTTTTTCAAGAACATGGTGCGCAGGGCCGAAGCCGGGGACACGTCCCGGAAAACGGTCACGGCCCTGGAACGGTATCTGGAGCGGAAAAACCATGTCTGGGAAAATTCCTGGGTCCGGTTTCCGGAAAACCGTCTCAATACTTACGCAAAGGAGGTGTTTGCGTCGGATCTTCTGGCGGACAAAGCGTCTCCCGGGACGGGTCTCCGGGCCGATGCCGGCCAGTTCCGGTTCATCCAGGCTGGCGAACCCATGATCCGCATCCCGGTCTCCTACCTGCTCAAGCTGGCCCTGGCCGATGTGATCGGGTCGGCCCCCCTGATCCATCCGCGCATCAAACAGACCGGTGAGCAGATGATGGCCCATTTTCTCAATGACAACACCTCTCCTGAAATATTTTCCTTTCATCCCGTGCGGTCCGGGGCCGGGTCCCGGGGGATCGGCCGGACCCTGGCCACAGAAACCCTGATCCGGTTTCTGTTCACCCAGCTGCTGGTCCAGTATGCGGAACAGAAACTGGAACTCAAAGACGCCGGACAGGAAGTGCGGGTGTTTTTTTCCGCCTCCCCGCCGGTCATGCAGCGCCGGCTCAATGAATGCCTGTCTGATGCGTTTTACCGCTTTTTGTTCATGAGTCCCTGCCTGTCGGGCTGGAACCGGGGTGAAGAAAAACACACCTATATGACGCTGTGCCACGAGGTGCTGTCCCGGAGCCAGATCAACGGGATCGCCAAACTCAGGCAGGCCGGCATCATCCAGTCCAACCTGGTGATCCTTCCCAACAGCTCCAACATCAGCCTGGCCAACAACGGGACCCATATCAGCATTGGTTCTGAAAAACTGGCAGCGCTTCTGTCCGATCCGGGGTCCGGGTTCACTGCACGGCATGAAAAACTTCTGGGGGATCTGGTCATCAAGATCGCGGAACACTTCCTGTGCCTGTTTCCCGGCACATACAGCGCCTCTCCCTGCCGCCTCAATTTTGAAGACTTTCACCCGGAAAAAATCCTGGGGTTTCTTCCCCACGAACTGGACGATACCCATCTGAGAATCCTGTGGCGGGGATGGAAAAAAAAGGCGGCCAACCAGATTCTGGGACGGCCCGTCACCCCTTTCGGACCGGTCTGGCTGGACCGGGTCATCAGCAGGGTCTTTTGTCTCAAAGGGGATTTTGTCCCGGACTTCCGGCTGGTGGACTACCTGGTGTCACTGATGAGTACGGACCAGAGTCCCGGTCTGGACGGCAGTCCCGGCAACAGCGCCCGGCTGGGTCATGACCTCGCCCAGATGGGCGTTTTCGACACCCGCATGCCCCTGTACCAGCTGATCCGGCTCAGGGAATTTTCCCGCATGGGATACACCGGGTTCGAACACCGGTATTACAGCATTTTTGAGCATGTTCTGGCCGATATGGGCAACGCCGCGGACATGCAGACCCTGATCACGGCACTGGCCTACCAGTACGTCCTCAACGGGGAGGTGACCCATGCCATGATTCCCGACACACCGGACGTGGAAAGCGAACGGCGCCAGCTGTTTTTCTGTGCGGCCCTGAACCTGCCTTTCTGTTATGTCAAAACCGATACCTGGAACCGGTTTCTGAAACAGATCTTGTCCCGGATCTCCCATACCCGGAAAAGCCGGCGGTATCCGGGATATACCCGGATCAAAGTCAAAGATTACAAACTGGCCCTTGTCAGCACGCTGAAAAAAGACGGCAGCGCCCTGATCGAAGATCTTCGGCTGCATGCGGTCCTGGCTGACCTGCAGGGCCGGATCCATTCCCCGGACACTCGTTCCGCGTGCGGCCGGCTGGTCAAAGGCATTCTGGACTCCCGGAAAAAACAGGATACCATGGCCTGTCCCGGAGACGTGTTCAACCGGGATGCCGAACAATATTACCAGGAAACGCTGCGAAAACAGCATATGGCCGAAGGGTTCAAAATCCTGATCAGCGAATTTTCCGGCATGAATCTGTGGGCCGGGTTCAGGGAACCGGTTTTCAGAGACATCATCCACACCATTCTCCCGGACACGGACCTGGACCAATTTCTCACACAGGTGAAACATCCGCTGTTGGACAATGATCTGCCTGCGGAACAGATTAAAAAACTGCTGTTTCTGATCCTGCTGTATGTCAACATGGAGGCCGGTCATGCCGCATCCCGCCAGCCATCCGCCAGGAGGGGTGAATGAACCCGGGAACACACCAGTATGTTGACCGGCACACGGGCCGTGTTCACACGGAAACCCTTGTGGCGGATCAGACCATTGCCTTCCTGTACGCCACGGTCCGGGAAAATGCCCCGGCCATGTTCAATCTGCTGATCTCCGCCAGAATGTCGGCCCTTCTGGGATTTCTGTGCTTTGACCTGCCTTTGAACACTCGTATTCCAGATCCCGGTCGATTTTTGAGCCAAAGGGGAATCCCTTCCAGGGAAATTTTCGGGCCGGTGAATCAACTTGATACCTTCCGGCGGTTTTTTGAACGAAAACTCCGGTACTGGGAGTGCCGTCCCATGACCGATGACCCCGGGGCCTTTGTTTCACCGGCCGATGCCCGAATCCTGCCCGGTTCCTTTACAGACACCTTGTACCTGTGCATCAAAGATAAACTGTTTCAGTATGAGGAACTGACCGGTATGGACCGGCCGTGGCACCGCACGTTCCGGGACGGGGAGTATGCCGTTTTCCGCCTGACCCCGGACAAGTATCACTACACCCATGCCCCCGTGTCCGGCAGGGTAAAGGATGTCTACGAAATCAACGGCTGCTTCCATTCCTGCAACCCCGGGGCCGTGGTGCAAACCATCACCCCGTTTTCCAAGAACCGGCGGGTGGTGACGGTCATTGACACGGATGTGCCGGACGGCACGGGGGTGGGACTGGTGGCCATGGTGGAGATTGTGGCGTTGATGATCGGCCGGATCGTTGCGTGTTACAGCCCGGTCCGGTATGAACCGATCCGGGCTGTGCAGCCGGGCATGTTTATTCAACAGGGGCAGCCCAAAAGCCTGTTCCGGCCCGGCAGCTCCACCGTGGTGCTGCTGTTTGAAAAAAACCGGGTCCGGTTCAGCCCGGATCTGCTGGCAAACACCCGGCGGTTTGATGTGAAATCCCGGTTTTCAAGCCGGTTCGGCGTGCCGCTGGTGGAAACGGATGTAAACGTCAGGGAAACCATTGGAAAGGCGGTCTGATGACTGAATTGTTTTTTATCACTGGCTTGGGCGTGTTGACAGCCGGGGCTTTATGGTGGGGGTTTCGACATCTGCCCCGGGAAAAATGGCAGATCATGGCGGTGGTGCCCCGGCACAAAACCGGACAGGGGTGGCAGGGACTCAATCTCACCTATTATGGGGTGTTGTGTGCCAATGCCTATACCGTTGCCGTGGTGCTGTTTTTAATACTGGCCACCTCGGCCCGGATATCTCTGTTCGGCCTGTGTGTTTTCATTACAGGTGTTCTGGCGGTCTGTCTGCCGGCGTCCCGGATCATCGCCCGGGTGGTTGAAAAGAAAAAAGGCACGCTGACCGTGGGCGGGGCCGTGTTTGCGGGCATCCTGGTTTCCCCTCCCCTGGTGCTGCTCATCAACCGAGTCTTTGAGCCGGTCATGGCAACTTTGCTACACCCCCTGATTCTCCTGTCTGCGGTATCCATTGCCTATGCCTTCGGTGAAGGGCTGGGCCGCCTGGCCTGCATCAGTTTCGGATGCTGCTACGGCAAGCCCCTGGACCAGTGTCCTCCGGTCATTCAAACTCTGTTTTCCCGGTTTTTCCTGATATTCACCGGCCCCTTGAAAAAAATCACCTATGCTTCCGGATATGACGGGCAAAAGGTGGTGCCCGTGCAGATTATCACGGCTGCCCTGTACACCGGGACCGGGCTGGCCGGCACCCTCCTGTTTTTGAACGGATTTTATCGCACGGCCTTTCTGATCACCCTGGCCGTCACCCAGATATGGCGGTTTGTTTCCGAATTTCTCCGGGCGGATTTCAGAGGCGGCCGGCGCATCACGGCCTACCAGATCATGGCCCTGGTCACCCTGGGATTTGCCGGTGCCCTGGCCCTGGGGCTGCCCGTGGACAACAGTCTTCCCCAGCCCCGCCTCCACGAGGCCGTATCCTCCCTGTGGACCCCCTGGATGATTCTTTTTGTCCAGGGGATCTGGGCCGCCTCGTTTTTTCACACCGGAAAAAGCATGGTGACCGGCTCCCGCATCGTTTTTCATGTGGAGAAAACACATATTTAATCCATTTTTAATATGGGCATAATACCGGCATAACGCCACCAGAGTATCATACCGGGTATCATCAATTAATTTTCAGGAGTCTGCCATGAAAACCTTACTGCCGTCTTCCAAAAATTTCAGTCCGTCTATCCCCCCGTTTCTCGACAATGAGACACTTTGCCGGTTCAAGGAACAACTGCTGACAAAACAGGTGGAACTGGTCCGCAAACGATCCGAGATCAAAACAAAGATCCGGAGCCTGAAAATAAAACATGCGGATCTGTTGGATCAAAGTATCCACATGAGCAGTATCGAAAATGAAATCCTTTATTCCCGGCGCTGTGACGACCTCATCGCACAGATCGAAAAAGCATTGGAAAGAATCGAAAACGGAGAATTCGGGTATTGCGAACTCACCGGAGACCCCATTGATGTCCGACGTCTGGAAGTGCAGCCCTGGGCCACCCTGTCCATCAAAGCCCTGGAGGATATCGAAAAAAAACATGACAGCCGGCGGTTTTAATGATACACCCCCGGACATGACCCTGACCGATGCGGCACTGACAACCCCGATATTTCCAACCCTGTCAGGCTGGCTGGACACCCGGCTGGCCGGACTGGACGCCCTGGTATTTGATATTGACGGTGTCCTTTTGGTCAACGGCGGGCCGGCACGGGGCAGTCGGCACCTGCTGGCCCGGCTGAGACGGGAAAAAATTCCCTTTTTTCTGCTCACCAATGACGGGGACCATTCCACCGAAGAAAAAGCCCGGATGCTTCGGTCGGCCCATCTGGAAATTCACGCCCGGGAAATTGTTTCCTGTGCCGATGGTCTCCTGACCCTGGCTGCTGAAAAATCGTTTTCTTCCGCCCCCTTTTTTATCATGGGCAACCTGGGAACCCCCTGTTATGCCGAAACCGCCGGCCTGGCCATCACCCGGGACCTGTCGAAAATGGATCACTGCCAGGGCATCATTGTGGGCGAGCGGGGGTATGACTGGGAATCCGCCATCAATGGGGCTGTCAATTTCTTTATCCGGAATCCCCACGCCCCCATGATCGTGCCCAACCCGGATGAATATTACCCCGGAACCAGCGGCCGGATCTGTATCGGTGCCGGCGGGGTGGCCCGGTTTATGGTCCACATCCTCAACACCTATGGTATTGAGCTGACCCCCATATATTTAGGCAAACCCTTTGCCCCGATTTTTCAGCTGACCCATTCCAGGCTGGAATCTGAATACGGCCGGACCATCCCCCGGAACCGGGTGCTTCTGACAGGGGATTATCTCCGGTCCGATATCCGGGGGGCCCTGAATTTTGGATACCGGTCCGCCCTGGTGCTCACCGGTGTCACCACCCGGGAGATGGTGGATTGTTCCCCGGTGAAACCTGAACTGATATTTGAAACGCTCTGATAATTCTTGAATACCAGATTACCGGTTCTATGATACCGCTTCAATAACCGATAGCAGGCTTCAGGGTTTCGATTTTTACGATCCTTTCAGACAGGCGATCCGTTTCTTCCGGATGCATGGCCTCTCCCAGTCCCAGATGGGTTAAAAATGCCTCAAAAATGGTGTCCCGGGAAAACGCCCGGGCCCGCCTCAAACTGTTCCTTTTCAACGTGTGCCGAAACGTTTCATCCCTGACGAACCGGGCGATGCCATCCGCAAGACCTGCCGGATCTTCGGCCAGAATCCCGTTTTCCCGGGTTTGAATGATTTCAAGAGGTCCTTTTTCCGCATAAGCCGCCACTGCGGCCCCGCAGCTCATGGCCTCCAGGATGACATTGCCAAAGGTATCGAACCGGGAAGGCAGTACCAGCAGATCCGTCCGGGAATACAGGGCCGGCATGCCGGATCGGTCCACCCAGCCCAGGAACAGCGCCTCCGGCAGCAGGGCTTTCAACCGGTCTTCGGCCGGTCCCGTGCCGGCGATCACCAGCCGGACCTTCACCCCGGACTGATCCAGGGATGCCATGATTTCGGGCAGATCAAACACCCCTTTTTCCTCGCTGAGCCGCCCGGCATACACCAAAACGATATCGCTTTCTGAAATTTGTTCCCCGAAAACCGTCCGCCGGTTCCCGGGCAGAGGACGGAACATCTCATCCACCCAGTGGGCCGTATTGTAAACCCGGGAGCCGTCATAGGCAATGGCCGGCCCCGTGAGCCAGTTCCGGTGATCCCGGTTTAAAACGAAAATGCCGTCAAACTGATGGTAAAACGCCCTGAGCATCCGGCGGATCCGGTCCATGACCGGCGGCGGCAGTTCCATGGTATGCCGGAAAAATGTCAGCCAGTCCGTGTGCATGAAAAAATAGACAGGCACGGCCATGGACTGTTTGAGAAACAGGGCCGCCAGCCCCATCAGCAATTCCGTGGAGCAGATGATCCGGTCATATCCTCCCTGGATGAACAGGGCCTGAATGGCCAGCAGATCCGGGACCTGAAACACATGATCCGGGTATCCCGGAACGGCAAAACTTCCCACGGGCTTCACCACCTTTAAATGCGGGGCTTCCTGAATCCGGTCATGGCAGACCAGAAAATCGATGGGCAGATCCCGCTCCTGGATAAAGGACAGCTTTCTGGACAGAGATGTAGACACCCCGTTGTTGTCACACAGGGTATCCGTGAGCCACAGGACCCGCCGGGGATGGACATGACGTCCCAGGGACCGGGCAAAGCCGTTGACAAACTCCCGCTGGCCCATCAGCACCCGGGTGGAGAGCAAAGAGGCCCCGGCGATCACTCCCCAGGCCAGCACGGGAAAGGTCAGGGCATCAAAAAAATCGGACAGATTGATCCGGGAACCGTGATCCAGTGTCGGTTCCGGATCTTCTTCAAACAGCGCCCTGACATGGGACGGGAGTTCGAGCTGTTGAATCAGGTCCGCCAGGTTTTTGTTCCGGACCCTGTCCAGATGCTCCCAATGACCGGCCCGGGAGGTGATCCGCTTTGCAATGATCTGATTCAGGCAGGAAAATATCCGGGAAGACCCGGTTTTCAGCAGTTCCATATAGCGTTCCCGGTCCCGGGATCTGACCCGGGCGATCTCATCGATGGCCCGGATCAGGGGTCGGAAATCCGGGGTCACCTTGAACCGGCTGATCAGGCCGGGCCGTCTGCCGTGCAGGGCCTCGTGAAACGATCTGAAAAAAAACAGGGTGAACCGGTGCCGCCGAAGCTCCTGCATGGCATTGCTGAACCCTAAACAGATCAGCTTGTCCCGAAGGCTTCCCTTATGAAGAAACATTCGGATCAGCCCGGGCTCTTTCATGTTCAAAGCGATCTGGGACAGGTAATCCATGAACGCGACATTGAGCTTTTCATGGATGAACACCTCACCATAGGGATGCATGGAGCCGCTTTGGATTGCTTCCAGTGCCAGCAGAGACAAGGGCGTTTGCTTTCGTTTCTTCTCCAGATCCGGCACATGCAGGCCCGTGCCGCAGGTACCGGCAAACAGCCCCATGTGATCATCTGATCCGCCCGTGACCCGCTTGTCATAGACAAATCTGCAGAAATTGTCCGACCGGATGCCGTGTTTTTTCTGCCACAGATCAATCCGCTCTTCAGTCAGGCTGTCCAGCCATTCCCAGGTCAACAGGTTCTGCCACACATCCCGCTGGCCGTTGAGCACCTCAAACCGGTCGAACATCAGGGCCAGGTGCTCGTACATGACCGGGTCCGGTCCTTTGGCGCCTGCCCCCACATACAGGGGGTGGGGCAGGACCGTTGGGATATCATGATCCGCCGCATAGGTGAGAAAGGCCGGCAGATCATTTCTCAACCGGTTGAGGATCTCCTCCTGGGCCGGGGTGAACCCATAGGCCAGCACATGCAGGCGGGTATTGAACCTCTTGAAAAAGCAGGTGAATTCCGCCCCTGAAAGCACATCCATGCCGGTTTCCATCAACTCCCAGCAGGACCGGGCATTGTTGTGATTGGTAATGGTCGTCAGGTCACACCCGTGTTCTTTCAGACATGCTGACAGCTCGTCTGTTTTCAACCAGGTTTCCGGAAACCGCAGGATTCTGCCCAGAAGCTCGTCCGTGACATCGGAGTTACAGTCATGGCAGTGCAGGTCAATTCGAAGGCATTCTTTTTCCGGAAACTGTGACTGATGTTGGTCCAGGCGCTGCTGGAATGTCTGTTGAATCTGCTGCTGAAACTGTCCGGAATCTGACATGATATTCCTGCTCCTTTTTTGTCGTTCATTTAAAACTCTGGGTTAGGTGATTTTTGTGGTCCCATGGGCGTCTGTCCCTGGCGGATCGAGCCGCACCATATCAGCCATTCAATAACATTGAATTTGAATTGCATTGGTTTTCAGTGAGGTCCGGCTTGTTTCTTTTAAATCAAATCATAACGCCGGACTAACCGTTAAAAAACATGCGGATGATTAGATAACCCGGAATGTCAGAGATCGTTAGAAAAACCACGTGTCAAACAACCCAACGATAAGGAGAACACGTAATGAAAAAATGGATCACATCACTGTTCGTCGCCATGGCTCTCATGCTGGCGTTTACCACCGCCGCCATGGCCGAAGAAACCATCACTGAATTCCGCATCGGTATCCTGGGGGGGGAAAACGCCTCGGACCGGCTGCGGTCCAATGAATGCGTGCGGTCACAGATTGAAGCCCTGCTGGGGGTTCCCACCAAAATTTATGCCCCGGCCGATTACAACGGGGTGATCGAAGGTCTTCTGGGCGGAAATCTGGACATGGCATGGCTGGGTGCCTCCGGGTATGCCAAAGTCTATATGACCAACCCGGACGCCGTGGAACCGGTACTGGTGAAAATCAACAAAGACGGATCTTTCGGATACTATTCCGTGGGATTCGCCCGGGTGGACTCCGGGATTGAAAGCCTGGATGACATGAAAGGCAAAGTGTTCGGATTCGGGGACCCCAACTCCACTTCCGGATATCTGATCCCCTCCATTGAGATTCCCCAGTCCGGGTATTCCATGAAACCCGGTGACTATTTCAAGGATGTGGTATTTACCGGCGGCCACGAACAGACCATTGTGGCGGTGTTCAACGGGGATATCAATGCCGGTGTGACCTGGGCGGACGGCCTGGGCGAATGGGTGGACGGATACAACAGCGGTGCGTTGAGAAAAGCAGCGGATGCCGGACTGGTTGACATGACCCAGATCCAGGAAATCTGGCGGTCCAAACTGATTCCCGAAGGCCCCATTGTTCTGCGCAAGGACCTGCCGGAAAAAGTGAAACTCAAAGTCACCGGTCTGCTGGCCAGCATGCCCTCCATGGATATGGAATGCGCCTACGGATTCATGGCCGGTGAGGTCAAAGGCATCGCGCCCGTGGACCATGATGCCTATCTGAGCATCATCGAAGCCAGAAAAGCGAAATCCCAATAGCCTTAAAAGGGATTATTGTTTAAAACAGCCGTTCCCGGCGGCCGCTGGTAAAGGCGGCCGCCGGATTTGACGGTTTATGCCGTCAAAATGACCCAAAGGATACCCATCCATGACCGCTCCTGCCATCAAAGACGCCATCCTTGCCATGGAAAAACGCCGGCAGCTCTATTCCTTCGTCTGCATTGTCATGATGCTGGCCATTCTCGCCAGTGGATACAAACTGGCCAGTGACATGAATTCCGGCAGTTTTTTCAGGGGATTGACCCAGTTTTTCGATTACCCGGGTGAGATTGTCATCGAAGCCTGGCAGGCCGGGTTCGGTTTTTTTGCATTGCTGATCCGGTTTCTGCCGGCCCTTTTGGAAACGTTGAACATCGCAGGCGCCGCATCCCTGATCGGAGGCGTTCTGGCCGTGGTGCTGGCATTTCTGGGATCCAGCAACCTGGGCGTGAAACCGGCTTTCATCATCCCCTTGGTCCGGCGGATCATGGACAGCATGCGGGCGTTTCCGGAACTGATCATCGCCTTGTTTCTGATTTTTGTCCTGGGATCCAGCCCGGTACCTGCCATGATTGCCGTGGCGTTTCACACAGCCGGGGCACTGGGCAAGCTGTTTTCCGAGGTCAATGAAAACATGGAGCAGGCCCCCATCGAGGGACTGGCCTCCTGCGGGGCCAGCTGGCTGCAGCAAATGCGGTATGGGGCTTTGTCCCAGGTGCTGCCCAATTATCTGAGCTATTTCATGCTCCGGTTTGAAATCAATGTCCGGGCATCGGCTATCCTGGGGTTTGTGGGGGCAGGGGGCATCGGCATGGAGCTCCGGCGCACCATCGGCTGGGGAAAAGGGGCCGGTGATGAAACCGCGGCCCTGTTTGTTCTGTTGATTCTCTCTATTTTCATCATCGATCAGACATCCTCTTTCCTGCGCCGGCGACTGATTGCCGGCACCCGGGAGGCATAATCGAAATCTTGTTATGAGTATCGCTTCCATGACCCTGAATCACACCGCGTTTTTGACGCCAAACAGCCGGACTGTTTTTTTTGCCATCCGCCGGAACAGCCTGATCACCCTGACGGGTGCCGCTGCGGTAATGATCTATCTGTGCTATATTTTCTTTTCCTTTGATGTCGGCGGACTGATCAGCAATGCCCGTCCGGGCCGGGCTCTGCTGCTGGCCACGGATGCCGTGGCCCACAAGGTGCATGTCACCCGGAACCTGCGGGGAG
>JAIPDL010000075.1 GCA_021737695.1 Desulfotignum sp.
TTACAAATTTTTATTAATTATAAATATTTTGAGACTTTTAAAGATTAAAATGTCCAATTTTGGTGCCTAATCGTGCAGCGCCCTATCAAATGGACTTCTGCCTTTCTGCTCATTTTATGAGTAACGAGGTCTGGATTTGAACCAGACTGTGTTTGGTTCGTTTAAACACATTGAATTCATCTTTTTCTTCATCATAGACTGAATTGACAAACACATCCCCCCAGTTTTCCTGATCCAGTTTAGGAAAATCGGTCCGGTAAAAATATCCGGGCCATCGGGTTTCTTCTCTGAATAATTTGTGGCGGGTATGGGCTTCTGCCAGTTGCACTCTCTGGATATTTTCCCAGCACCGCATTAACTCATGAAGATTCCTTGCCGCCAGCTTGGAAAGGTCTTGTTTGAGCATTTCTAATTCTTTGAGTGCGATGTTCAGTGTCGTGGCCGAGCAATTGTACTGCGAACCGCAGCCGCCCACATATTCATCCATGATTTTATTCAGACGGAATAACGCCATTTTCGGCGTGATAAAGTATGGGTTGACCTCTTCCACGGGCAGGTCATATCGTTTTTTCGCCGCCCCCAGGGTGGTATACCCGGCGTGTTCTTCATACCATTTCAATGGCGCTTCGATCTGTGCTTTGAGTTTTTCAATGACATCCGCATCCGGTTCCGGGGTGTTCTGGTTTTCGACACAGTATTTAATCGCTGCCTTGGCTGCAATCCGGCCTTCCGTAAAAGAGCCGGATGAAAATTTATGGCTGGAGTTGGCAACCCCATCGCCTGCGGCGAAAAGCCCTTTAATGGTTGTCATGCGGTTATACCCGAAAAAATAATCGTCTTTGGAATCCGCTGTCTGGATATCTTCCGGTCCGCTGGTCCAGGCACCGGACGCCCCTGAATGAGACCCGATAAAATACGGTTCTGACGGCATGATTTCCGAACTGCTTTGTTCCGGAAACACATCTTTGGACGCCCACAGAACGGCCTGGCTGATGGTCATATCCAGGAAGTCCTCCCAAGCTTCCGCTTCAAGCTTTTTCATCTCTTTTTTATAGGTTTTTTTATCGGGTGCCGCTTCTGCAATTTTGGCAATGGCTTTGTCCGTATGGATGAGGATGGGGCCGTGCCCTTTTTCATACATTTCTTTCATCATCAAATGATTCCGCAGGCAGGTCGGAATAGGCTTGACTTCTCCATACGGCGGCCAGTTATGAAGTTCTCCGCCTTCGGCAAGCCCTTCTCCCATGTAATCAAACCCCGTGGCTGAGGTGGCCGTGGCCTTGAACAATAAAAACCATGCCCCCACAGGCCCGTACCCGTCTTTATACCGGGCCGGGATAAAGACCACTTCCTGGGAACTCATTTCCGCCCCCGCTGCCGTGGTCAGATAGGAGCTGGAGCCGGAATTCCATGGGGGATACCATGCCCGGCCCAGTCCTTCGCCCGTGGATCTGGGTTTAAACACATGGACGGCACCCCCGGCACTGACAATACAGGCATTGCACCTGAAGATGTAAATTTTTTGTTCCCGGACACTGAATCCAATGGCACCACAAACCCGTTGTCCATCGTTTTTGTCCAGTAACAGCTTGATAATAAACACCCGTTCATAGATGTTATCCACGCCGATGGCCGTTTTGGCCGCTTCCGCCACAATGGCTTTGTAGGATTCCCCATTGATCATCAATTGCCACCGGCCCTCATGCACATAATTGCCTTCTTTGTCTTTCCAGATCGGCAACCCGAATTTTTCAAACAAATGGACACTGCCGTTGACATGTCTGGAAATGTCCATTACCAGGTCATCCCGGCAAAGCCCCATTAAGTCCTGGCGGACATAACTCAAATAATCCACGGGGGTGTTTTCGCCCTGATATTGATTGATTGCGGAAAGTCCCATGCCCACGGCACCACTGCGTTCCATGGCGGCTTTATCCACGACGGTGACTTTTAAATTATTTTGTCTGGCCCAGTGTGCCGCTTCGATGCAGGCGCCGGACCCGGCCATACCCGGACCAATGATCAAAAGGTCTGTTGATACTTCAATCGTTTCAAAATTCTGCATGATGTATCCTTTTTCTTTTAAAGGGTCCACAGTTCATCCGCTTTTAAAGACGCCGGCTCTGTAAACAACAACTGGTCATCCAATGTACCGGAACCTTCGCCAAACCCGCCATCGGGCACGACATTTCCCTCCGCCACCGTCCGGATCGGAAATTTAAACCGCTTGATGGTGCCCCCCCTGAAACTGACGGTCCACATGATGTCATTGCTGCCCCTTAACGGCACAACATTTGCCCCTAAGGGGGTAAAGTCTGCATACCCTCTGACTTCGATGGCTTGCGACGGACAGATTTTGACACAATTATAGCATTCCCAGCACATATCCGGCTCCGCGTTGTAGGCTTTCATCAAGTCCTCGTCCAGGGTCATGAGATCGTTCGGGCAGATGTATTCACAAGCGGTTTTATCGCCTCCCTTGCACCCATCACATTTTTCATTGATAACATAACTGGGCATTTTACCTCCTTCTCGTATTTACACGGATTTGAATCGTTATCAGCATGCCTACATTATCATGACGTTGAATGATCACGTGTAAGCTGCCTGCCCTTTTAAACAGCAATATACATGCCATATGGCAGGGTCTTCCATGGCCTCGGGATACGGTGGGTAGTCCGTTAAACACAGGTGGTTCGGTTGTCTCATCCCAGGCATCCCCACCCCGGGTGCCGGAAAAGTGGCGCCACCAATGATATTGTGGCGCCACGGATGCCAAATGATGTCACCCCGCCTGGCACCGCCTGTTTTAATCCCCGGCCCTGAAACGATTGAATACCATGTGGCGCCACTTTGGAATCCGTACCCCCTGTGCCATGAAAGTACAGACAAGACCCCCTGCCATATTGCTGCCATGGCACAATTATTGATATCTAATTTTTCAGAATCCATCCGTTTCCGTTTGACCCGGCAATTACAGCGGGTAATTGCCCAGTGTTTTTAATCCTAAATCAGGGGGAAATTACCATGGGAAAATTAAAAAAATACATGATGGTGCACAATACGCCAGGCGCTGACTGCCAGGAAGTGCAGGCAAACTGGAGAAAGCTGGCAAAGGTGGAAACGGCCACGTGGATTAAAACTTATTTTAATGAAAACAAAGGGGTCCGGTATTGTATCTGGCTGGCCCCCGGGGAAGAAGAGCTGAAGAATATTTTCACGGAAATCGGTATCAGCTGGGATTCTATCACGCCTGTGGAAGAAACGGTTCCTGATCTATGGGGCGAAAAATGGGATGAGCATCTGCAAAAAGATGCCGTTGCCGATAACCTTGGCAATTGATGCCTGATTTTTACATGCAATTCTGAATATCTTTTGCATAGGTTTCAAAATCAGTTTCCAACAGAAATTTGGATATGACCTGGCTGACCTTATCGGCGGTATCTATACGATAAATCCCTTTTTGATCGTGCCCCGCAATTTTTTTGGCATTTGCGACAATCGCCTGAAGCGCTGTGGCTGGTATTTCCACATTGACATTAATAACCAGGGTGTGTGTTCCTTTTTCACGGGTCATCATCTTTTATCCTTTTTTGTTTTACCTTGTGGCTGGCAGTCATAGAATCATTTTTTAAAAGATTTGTCAAAATATTCACACCGATCACGGCAGCGCATGACATCAACGAATTCATCCGAGGGGGAAACATGACGTATAAAACCGAAGAGATCTGGGAAGACAAATGGGTAAACACCACCTGCGGGGTCTGCTACTGCGGATGCGCCTGCAAGGTTCGGGTGGTGAACGGGATACCCATAAAAGCAGAAGGGATCAAAGAAAGTACCATGGGCGGTACAGGTGCCGGGCTTTGCGGCAAAGGCGTTGCGGGATTAATGTACTATCATGATCCCAATCGCATCAAAAAGCCCCTTAGACGAACCAACCCGGAAAAAGGCTTTGGGGTGGATCCGAAATGGAAAGAGATTGAATGGGACGAGGCCCTGGATGAAATCGCCGCAAGAATGAAAAAAATTATGGCGGACAACCCCAATAAAATCCTTTTCACCAACCAGACCATGCGCGCCAGTGACGGGCCTCACAATCATCTGTATTTTTACGCAAAATCTTTTGGCGTAAAAAACAACGGCAATTTCATCATTGGGGGCGGCAGTCTGCACTGCGGCAATGCCGCGCACATGCTGGGGGGCTTAATTCATGGGGCATGGTCCATCGCACCGGACTGGCGCTATACAAAATATGTCCTCAAATGGGGGTCCAGCAAAGGAACGGGGTCCGGACACTCTGCCATGACCAATGCCCGGCTGAGAGCCGACGGCATCCGACGCGGCATCAAAGAAGTGGTGTTTGATCCCATGGGTAATTTTGCCGGCGGCAAGGCAACCCAATGGGTGCCAATTTTACCGGGCACGGACACGGCCGTCGGACTTGCCATTGCCAATTATATCCTCAATACCCGGGGAGAGATCGATACGCTTTATCTCAAGGCAAAAACCAATTTTGTCTACCTGATCCGGGCAGACGGGACGTTTGTCCGGGATGAAGACACAGACAAACCCCTTGTCTTTGACGACAAAGCAAAAAAAATAAAGGTGTTTGATGATCCCTCCATTGCGTTTGAAGATTTTTCTCTTGAGGGTGACTATGACTATCATGGCGAAAAATGCCGGCCCTGCTTTATGGCATTAAAGGAGCATTTAACGCAGTTTACCCCTGAATGGGCCGCCAACATCAGTACGGTGCCTGTTGCAACCATCCTTGATGTGGCAAAAACCTGGGTGGATAATGCCCAGATCGGCAGTACCATCACCATAGAAGGGAAAACCTTCCCATACAGACCCGTCTCTTCTGTCACATTCCGGGGGGCCCAGGGACATTCAAACGGGATTCATCAGGTGGCTGCCATCGATCTCATCAGCCAGCTGGTGGGTGCCGAAGACGTGCCCGGCGGAACCATGGGATGGCCTTCCCGGCGGCCCAGATATCCGGGTGGTCAATACGAGCGCATGCCCAAAGTCGGTAAAGACGGGGTGATTGTGCCTTCCGTATTCTACTCACATGATCCATGGCCCGTGCATTCCCCCAGCTATCCATGCACCAATTCCGGATGTGTTGAATTCTGGACCCATTCCACACTGTCTCATATCCCTTATGTGAAAGAAAAAAATTATATCCAGGAAAAATTGGGTGTGGAAAAAGTACAGCCTGAAATGATTTTTGGCATCGCCGTGAATTTTCTTATCAGTCAATCGGACTGGGAGGTCGCTTTAGAAAATTTCAAAGATTGTTTTGTTGTGCAGATGGATATCTGGGTGAATGAAACGGACCAGGCCATCGGTGATATCATTTTGCCGGATACGTCGTATCTTGAAAAAGATAACTGGGCATCTGAAATCGACGCGTTTTTCTTCTCGGGAAGCCCATCCTACGAAGACTGGTATGTCCATATGCAAAACCCCGTGGCAAAACCGGTCGGCGAATCCAGAGATTTTATGGAAGTGTATCTGGATGTTGCCAACCGGGTTGGTGTGCGTGATCAATTTAATGAAAGCATCAATGATTATTACAGTATCACGGATGACACGCTGAAGTTCAAGCCCGGAGAAGTCCTGACATGGAAAGAGATGGGGGAAAGAGTGCTGACATGGGTGTATGGAGAAGATAAAGAAAAAATTCAACAACAGGGATTTGCCACCTGGCATAAATCCATTGAAGATGTGTACTGGAGATGGCACATGCCCACAAGATGCCCGGTGTATATGGAATTTTTAATCCATGACAGAAGGGCGGCAGAAAAAATTATCAAAGAGACCGGATTTGAGATCGAGATGGACATGGATCAATATGGCCCTTTGCCCAACTGGTTCTGGCCGACATCCCACAAAGAACTGGATGACGAATATGATCTTTTGGCGTTTTCCTATCGTGATATTCTCCACACAAACAATTCAACCTTCCAGAATCCGTATGTGGACGAAGTCAGCCAGATGAGCCCTTATACATTTACCATTACGTTAAATAAAGCACTGGCTGATGAAAAAGGATTCAAAGACGGCGATATGATCTGGATTGAAAATAAATATGGCACCCGGGAAACCGGTATCGTAAAAACGATGGAAGCACAGCACCCAAAAGTGATTGGCATTTGTGGACAGGGCGGGTTATGGGCGACCGGCAGACCCATTGCCAGAGGCAAAGGAAGTAATTTCTGCAAGCTGCTGCCATCGTTTTTAAGACATTATGATCCGATCACTGGAAACATTGAAACTTCTGTGGCCGTTAAAATTTATAAAGGAAACACGGCCGTGAAGGACGGATCACCGCGTTTATTCCCTTATGGCTGGCCTGCGTGACATGGACAGGAAAAAAAGGCCGCCGTGTGACCGATTGCAATCCCGGCTGGCATGGCCCCCAGAGCAACGGAATCTTTTCAGGTTTTGACAAGGCGTAAAGATTGTATTATAAAGCTGATTTTTTCATGTATTTTTTGGAGATATTATGCAGACAGGAAAAATCAGCCAGCGCATTAAAACCTATATGGATAAACGCGGCATGGACATGACCGGTCTGGCGGAGCAGACCGGGCTGACCATCCCGTTTCTGGAAACCATGCTCACCAAAGATGTGTACCCGCCCCTGGGGCCGCTGATGAAGATCGCCAGAGCCCTTGGCGTGCGCCTGGGCACGTTCCTGGATGACCAGGGACAAGCCGACCCCTTTATTGTGCGGCACAGCACAAAAGCGGCCGAGTTCAGCGTGTCCGGGGTTTCCGGCAAATCCCCGGCCCTGAATTTCTATGCTCTTGGCACAGGCAAGATGGACCGGCACATGGAACCGTTTTTCGTGGAGATTCTGCCGGAATCCGCCGAAGAAAAAACCTTGTCCTCCCATGAGGGAGAAGAGTTCATCGTGGTGACCCAGGGACAGATCGAGGTGATCTACGGCAAAGAAACCCATATTCTGGGTCCCGGGGACTCCATCTATTACAACTCGATTGTGCCCCATTACGTGAGCTGCCACGGGGACGAAAAGGCCGCCATCCACGCGGTCATCTATATACCGGAATAACCAGGGGGAGAGATCATGGCAACAGAAACAGGATTGCGGGAGATCACCCTGGGGGATCTGCTGGATGAAACCGTGGCAAAATATGGGGACCACGATGCCCTGGTATATGTGGACCGGGATTTCCGGCTCACCTACGGGCAGTTCAGGGACCTGGTGGATGAACTGGCCAAAGGGCTCATGGCCTTAGGTGTGGCAAAAGGTGAAAAAGTGGCCGTGTGGGCCACCAACATCCCCTACTGGGTAACCCTGCAGTTTGCCACGGCCAAAATCGGGGCGATTCTGCTCACGGTGAACACCAATTACAAAAGCGCGGAACTGGCCTACCTGCTCCAGCAGTCGGAAACGGAAAACCTGTTCATCATTGACGGGTTCCAGGACACGGACTACATCAACACCGTGTATGAGCTGGTGCCGGAGCTGAAAACCTGCCAGCGGGGCCGCCTGACGAGCAAAGAATTCCCCTGTCTGAAGCGGGTGGGGTTCCTGGGCCAGGAAAAGCACCGGGGCATGTACACCATTCCCGAAATCCGGGCCCTGGCCGTGATGGTGTCAGACGATGCGTATGCCCAACGGCAGAAATCCCTGTCTCCCCATGATGTGGTGAACATGCAGTACACTTCCGGCACCACGGGGTTTCCCAAGGGCGTGATGCTCACCCATTATAATATCGGCAACAACGGGTACTGGATCGGGGAAAACCAGAAATTCACACAAAACGACCGGGTGTGCCTGCCCGTGCCCCTGTTCCACTGTTTCGGGTGCGTGCTGGGGGTTTTGGCCGCCGTAAATCATGGCACCTGCATGGTGATTTTGGAAGGATTCGATCCCGTGATGGTCATGTCGTCCGTGGAAAAAGAAAAATGCACGGCCCTGTACGGGGTCCCCACCATGTTCATTGCGCTGTTGGACCATCCGTTGTTTGACAAGTTTGATTTTTCCTCTTTGCGCACCGGGATCATGGCTGGGTCCAACTGTCCCGTGCATGTGATGGAACAGGTCATCGACCGGCTGCACATGACGGATGTCACCATCTGCTACGGGCTGACCGAAGCCAGCCCTGTCGTGACCTACACCCGCATTGATGACGATATCCGCCTCCGGGTGGAGACCGTGGGACGGGCCCTGCCCCACATCCAAGTCAGGATCACGGACCCGGAAACGGGCCAGCCCCTGGCGCCGGGGCAACAGGGAGAGATCTGCTGCAAAGGCTACAACATCATGAAAGGGTATTACAACAACCCGGACGCCACAAAAAAGGCCATTGACGATGAAGGCTGGCTCCACACCGGAGACTTAGGGGTGATGGACGACCAGGGCAACCTGTCCATCACGGGCCGGCACAAGGACATGATCATCCGGGGCGGGGAAAACATCTATCCCAGAGAAATCGAAGAATTTCTCATCCGCATGGACGGGATACGAGATATCCAGGTGGCGGCCGTGCCCAGTGAAAAATACGGGGAAGAGGTGGGCGCATTTATCATTTTAAAGGACGGGGCAGATCTTGAGCCCAGTGATGTGACCGATTATTGCCGCGGCAGGATCAGCCGGTACAAAATTCCCCGGTATGTGCATTTTGTCAGGGAGTATCCCATGACCGCATCCGGCAAGATCCAGAAATACAAACTCACGGAAATGTCCGAGCAGATCTGGCCGGACAGGCGGTAACATCATGACGGAAACAGGGTGTCGCTTTTGGCAACATTCGCCAGGCGGCCCTGTTCATGATCCATTTGAATGGATATCCTCAAAAGATCCGGCCGCCGTGTCGCAAAAAGCAACACGGTCATGTGATCCGCCCATGACCGTGGTGCCGGTTTTTTTCTGTCTGTATAAAAAAAATCCTTTTATTTCAATAATATAACATTCCATCTGTCTGCTTTTTTTCGCTGGCACCTGGTTTGCACTAAGACGAACCAAACGCAGGGGGCAAACCCTGCAAAGGAGGTGCATCATGAGATCACTGAAACAGGACCATGAGGTAAAAGGGTTCCAGGTCGTTGAAAACGCGTGTATCTGGATGAAAGCAGGCATTGTGCCGTTTAAAATGTGCGACAATGTGTATGACTGCCGGACCTGTCCGTTTGACAAGGCCATGCAGAAAAAAATGACGGCCATCCAGCACCTGGACTCCCGGGGTGACAGTTCCGCACTGGCGGAAAAATTACGAACCATCTACCAATGGCATCCCCGCCCCTGCCGGCATGTGCTCACAGGCCGGGTGGATGGCCCCAGAACCTGTGTGCTCAACTATGAATGCTATCACTGTGACTATGACCAGATGCTGGATGAGGAAGACCTGAACGGTTTTGGCAGAAAACCCGATTTTTCACTGGCGGCCGGGTACCGCCTGGCCCGGGGCTATTACTATCACAAGGGACACACCTGGGCACGATTCGGCCATGGCGGACGGGTGACGATGGGGTTTGATGAATTTCTGGTCAAACTGTTCGGCATCCCTTCAACCATTTCCATTCCGCCCATTGGCACGGGGGTGAAAAAAGATCATGCTGCCGTGTCATTTTCCCGCCGGGACAAGTCAGCCACGGCCCTGTCTCCCGTCACAGGCACTGTGCTGGCTGTCAACACCAAAGCCCAGGCCCATCCGGAAATCGTTCACCAGGACCCCTACCATGACGGGTGGCTGTGTGTGCTTGAGCCGAATATGCCCAAACGAAACCAAAAGGGCCTTTTTTATGAAAAAGAAAGCCTTGAATGGACTGACCGGGAAAGCCAGCGGCTGTTATCGTTGATCGGGCCGGAATACATGGGCCTGGCTGCCACGGGCGGAGAACCCATTGATGATGTATACGGCAGTTTCCCGGACATCCCATGGGAGACCCTGGCAGAAAAATTTCTGGGACCCTGACACGTGTGAAAAAAATCAGTTCACGGGGTCAGGCGCCTTTCACAGTCCGGGCAAAGATAAAAAGGGATCTGGTCCAGATCCGTGATGGCACCGGAAAAGTGCATGATACAGTCTTGTTCATCGCAGTGGAACAGGCTGAACAGGTGACCGAGTTCGTGGAGTGCGACTTTGGCAGCCCGTTCGTAAAACAGGGACGGCGGCGGCAATGATCCGTCGGCGTTCCTGTTCAGCCTGAACAGCGAAATCATGGAAAGACCACCGCCCTGGACGGCGTACCCATATGCATAGTTGAAAATGGGGATAAAAATATCCAGGGATGTAACCCCCACAATTTTCGCACAATCCGGGAAATCCCATGCCCCCAGCTGTTGGATGATAATACCGGCATCATACTGGTTCCGCCGGTCATCAAACGCGGATTCAGGCACGGGCCGTTTGGGCAGAACAACGGCCGGGCACCTGTAACAGGCCGTAATGTTGGCTGCGATCACCTTGAGTACGAGTGCCGGAACCTCTCCCAGCGGCACCACCCCGATATGCTGTGTCATCGGTCTTTTTTCAACTGATCCCGTTTAATGATTTTATGAAGTGTGGCCCGGTTGATGCCTAAAATTTCCGCTGCCCGGGTAATGTGCCAGTCCTGTTCATCCAGTACCCGGAGAATATGTGCCGCCTGGACGGCTTTCAATGTCTGAGCCCTGGGCCCGGCAGCCCGGGCCGGCTGCAGAAATGAAAAATCCCCGGCCGTCAGGGTCCGGGATTTGCTTAGCACCACGGCCCGTTCCACGGCATTTTCCAGTTCCCGGACATTTCCGGGCCAGTCGTATGATGTCAACAGCGTGACGGCATCCTGTGTGATCCGGTCCACGGTTTTCGTGGTTTCATGACTGTATTTATCCATAAAATGCCTGGCCAGCAGCGCAATATCATCTTTGCGCTCCCGCAGGGAAGGCAGCCGGATCTTGATGACGTTGATCCGGTAATAAAAATCTTCCCGGAATGCCTGTTCCCGGATACGGTCTTCCAGGTGGTGCCGGGTGGCGGAAACCAGGCGGAAATTCACGGCCACGGGTGTTTCGCTTCCCACACTGAACACCTGCTTATCCTCCAGGACCCGGAGCAGGTCCACCTGCATTTTCGGGCTGATATCACCGATTTCATCCAGAAACAGGGTCCCGCCGAAAACGATTTCCAGAAACCCTTTTCTGGCATGGGTCGCCCCCGTGAACGCCCCTTTTTTATGCCCGAACAATTCACTTTCCATGAGCGTGTCCGGCAATGCCCCGCAGTTGATGGCAACAAAGGGCAGCTCGGCCCGAAGGCTTTTGGCATGAATGGCCCTGGCCACCAGTTCCTTGCCTGTCCCCGTTTCTCCGGTAATTAAAACTGACGCGTCGCTTTGGGCCACTTCCGGGATCATGGCATACAGTTTTTTCATGGGCCCAGACTGGCCGATGATGTTGTCAAACCGGGTGATCTGTTCCAGATGACCTTTGAGGTACTGATATTCCCGGGTGATTTTCTGCTGGCACAGGATCCTTTCCATCACCAGGGACAGCTGGTCCGGCTTGAAAGGCTTGAGCAGATAGTCGCTGGCACCCGTGCGCATGGCTTTGACCGCACTTTCAATGGAGCCGTAGGCCGTGATGATCACCACCATGATATCCGGGTCATCCTGTTTTACTTTTTCCAGCAGTTCCAGGCCGTCCATCCCCGGCATTTTAATATCCACAAACATCACCTGAAACGGCTTTTGTTCCAGCTTTTCCAGGGCCTCCATGCCTGATGCAGCCGTGTCCACTTCATGGCCGTATTTTTTAAACCAGGTCAGCAAAGACTGCCGGACAATCATCTCATCGTCCACGATCATGATACGAATTTTACTATCCATGTCATCCTCCCCCAGGATCATGATCCACCGAAAATATCACGGGAAAAGACAGAATAAATGCCGCGCCCTTTCCTTTTCGGCTGTCGATTTTTACCGTGCCCTTATGGGTTTTGACCACCCCGTGCACAATGGACAGCCCAAGCCCTGTGCCCTGGCCCACATCTTTTGTGGTAAAAAACGGATCAAACAGGTTATCCTGTATTTTTTCCGGGATCCCGTATCCGGTGTCCCGGATTTCCACACACGCCGTGTCTGATTTTGGGTCCAGCCAGGTTCTGACCGCCAGTCGGCCTCCTTCCGGCATGGCTTCACTGGCATTGAAAATCAGGTTTAAAAAACACTGCTGAAGCTGGTTGATATCCCCTTCCAGCATCAGCGGAACCGGGGACAGGTCCGTTGTCAAAGTGATATTCCCAAGTTCCAGCTTGTGCCGGGTGAGGGTGAGCACGGCATGCAGCACTTCGTTTAAATCAATATGCTGATGCTCAAGTCCGGATTCCCTGGCAAAAAACAGCATCCCGGAAACGATATTTCCGCAGCGCTCCAGTTCCGACGACATGAGCGTCAGGTGGTCTGTGAACTGTGATAATTGATCTTCCCCGGGACGTCCGGCATGTAATATATCCAGCATGTAATCACAAAATGTCAAAAGCCCCTGGATGGGGTTGTTGATTTCATGGGCGCAGCTGGCTGCCAGTTTGCCCAGAGAAATCATCCGGTCTTCCTGGACCATTTTCTGGATATCGGATTTGAATTTTTTTTCCCTCTTCTTCCACCGGTCCGAGAACTCCGCCGTAATATCCCGCCAGAACTCGATCACCTGCACGACCTTTCCCTCGTCATTCTTGATGGGATAGGTGTTCAGGCTGCAGTACAACCGGTTTCCGTCCGGCCCGGGATGGTCATGGATCACATAGGCGTTTTTACCGGTTTGCAGCGTTTCCAGCATGGGACAGTTCACGCCGGGAAACACGCTGGAACAAGGCGCGTTGATACAGTGGGAAATTTCATAGCAATAGGCCCCGATCACCTGGTCCTTTGTTTTTTTCACGGTATTGAGATAGGCATCATTCACATCGGCGATGGTAAAGTCGGTATTGATGATAACAATGGCAGCCGAACTCTGCTGGATGAGCAGGCTGGAAAAGGTTTTTTCCGCCACCAGTTTTTTCTGGGTGGATTTGAGCTGCTGGTTCGTGTTCAACAGGTTGCGCAGGATTCTGGAGATGTTGTACTCAAGGACTCCCACGCCCTGGGGTTTCAACCGGATAATTTCCAGGAGCACATCCCGGCTGCCCGTGAGTTCCAGGACACTGTCCAGGTGCTGGATATTGAGCAGATCGTACAGATTGTCCGTCGTATAAATCCCCATTTCCCGGGCAAGCACAAACCCGTCGGCCGTGTCGTTTTTGTCGCACACCCCCAGTATTTTGATATCAAAAAACGGCACGGGATCATTTTTGATCAGTTCAAGGAAAAACCGGCAGGTGCGGCCACCGCCCACAATGGCGATATTCAGTGACACGGCCGGGTTCACACGATTTCCGGGAGTATCTGTCTGGGTCTTCATGGGACCACCTCCCCCCCCCAGTTGACCTGGATTAAAAGCCAACTGGAATTAAATTGGATTGCCCTGCATCCAAAGGACAAGGTCAGTATATAATTTCAGGTTTGTTCAAACAATGAATTTTTCGTTTTCAGGAGATTTTGCCAAGCCCGCAGGATTGAATATAAAGCAGATTTTTTTCATGCAATATTGGGAAAACCGTATGCAGACAGGAAAAATCAGCCGGCGCATCAGAACCTAAATGGATAAACGCAGCATGGACCTGGCAGGCCTTTCGGGTAAAAACCGGGTTGACAACTGTATCACCCGTATGCGATTACTTTCGCATATGATTGTGATGATAACCGGTTTGATCGGAGATATTTTTGGTGACATCCCTGATCAGGCGCCTACCCCTTGAGATATCAGTTCATGTCAAATGATATTGCCAGACATGCGCCCATGGGCATATTTGCCATGGATAGAGATTTCAGGATTCTTTTCTGGAATCCGGCAGTGGCGTTTATTACCGGGATACCTTCTGAAAAAACCGTCAACTGTCTGCTTTTTGATATTTTCCCGCCGCTGACTGCCACGGATTTGTGCCGGTTGTATAAAAATCCGGGGCCTTTGAAACAAATTGATCTCTGCCTTGAATCCGGGGAACTGTTCCCGGAAACATCCAGGCCTGAACAGAATCGATATTACACACTCAAAGCCAGCGTGATTCTGGATCATGACCGGGTGGAAGGCAGCGTGGTCATGATGGAGGATACCACGGACAAGGTACTTTCTGAAAATGCCCTCAAAGAAAGTGAGCGCCGGCTTTCCACCCTGATGAACAACCTGCCCGGCATGGCGTACCGTGCCAGAAATGACGATCAGTGGACCCTGGAATATGTGAGCAAAGGGAGCACGGAAATTGTCGGCTATGACAGTTCGGATCTTCAGGGAAACCCTCTGAATAAATTCAGTGAAAGAGTGCATGCCGATGATCAGAAAAAAATCTGGGGAAAAATCCATTCCGCTGTCACTGCAAAAAAAACATTCGAGCTGTTTTACCGCCTTCGGACCACCCGGGGAGAATACAAATGGGTATGGGAACAGGGAACGGGTGTTTTCGACGATGATGGGAAAATGGTGGCTTTGGAGGGATATGTCAACGACTTCACCGCCCAGAAGGTCACAGAACTTGACCTGAGACGGGAAAATGAACGGCTCAGATCCAGTATCAAGGACAGATACCGGTTTGGTGACATGATCGGAAAAAGTGAGGCCATGCAGGCCGTTTACGAAATGATTCTCAAGGCCGCCGCCACAGATACCAACGTGATCATTTACGGAGAATCCGGCACGGGGAAAGAACTGGTTGCACGGGCCGTTCACCAGCTCAGCGAACGCAGAGACAACCCTTTTGTAACACTCAATTGCGGTGCGGTATCAGAAACGCTTCTGGAAAGTGAATTTTTCGGCCACGCAAAAGGGGCTTTTACGGGCGCGGACCGGGATAAAAGAGGATATATCGAAGCTGCCAACGGCGGCACATTGTTTCTGGACGAAATCGGCGAAATATCTTTGAAACTCCAGATTCAACTCCTGCGGGTGCTTGATAAAAAAGAATTTCAACCTGTGGGCAGCACCCGAACAAAAAAATCGGATATCCGCATTGTCGCCGCCACCAACCGCAATCTCAAAACACAGGTACAGCAGGGCCGTATCAGACAGGATTTTTTTTACCGGATTCATGTATTGTCCATTCATCTGCCACGGCTTGCGGACCGGAAAGAGGATATTCCCCTTCTGGTGGATTTTTTTCTGGACCAGTACCGGCAGAAAGGAATTTCCGGGGATATTCCCGCTTCGGTCAAGGACCTGTTTTTAACGTATGACTGGCCCGGAAATGTCAGAGAACTCCAAAACGCTGTCATGCGCTACCTTACGATGAAACGGATCGATTTTATGGATCAGGAGATGTCCGTTCCTGAAACATCGATATCACCGTCAGAATGCGATGATTTGACCTCTTTGAAAAACATGATGCATCGATACGAAAAACAGATCCTCCTGCAAATCCTGGGAAAACATCACTGGAACCGGACCCAGGTGGCCAGGCTGCTGGGTATCGACAGAAAAACCTTGTTTACCAAAATAAAAAATCATCAACTCACACCGTTTCAATAACTCCCCGCATCGGGGTGAAACCGCCCCAATTTGATTTCGATCCCCCCTTTTGTCGTCTTTCTTTGATGATTGTCGGTGATTCCGTTTTTTTGAGGTGAAAACACCCCACCCCCACCTCTTTTATCAAGTGCCTCATTCACAATGATGAACGTATTAAAATTACATAAATTCAAATACTTAAAGAATTAATCAGCCCCTGGCATACAACTTGTAGATCACAATTTATCTGAAATGGACTATCCATTGCCATCCAGAAAAAAACTGATGATTGGACAAAAAAGAGGGAAACAAATGATTGTTGGTGTATTGAAAGAAATAAAACCCCAGGAAAACCGGGTCTGCATGACCCCGTCCGGTGTGGATCTGATGGTGGCCAACGGCCATACCGTGTATGTGGAAAAAAATGCAGGCATTGGATCAGGATTCGAGGACAGCTTGTACATACAGGCCGGCGCTGAAATTCTTGACCGGCCTGAACAGGTTTATGAAAAAGCGGAGATGGTCATGCATGTCAAGGAGCCTCAGCCCTCTGAATTCGACATGATCCGAAAAGGTCAGGTGGTGTTCACCTATCTTCACCTGGCCGCAGACCTTGAACTGACAAAAGCGCTTCTCAAGACCGGATCCGTGGGAATTGCCTTTGAAACCATCCAGGACAGACACGGAGGCCTGCCGCTGCTGGCCCCCATGAGTGAGGTGGCCGGCCGTCTGTCCATTCAGCAGGGTGCCAAATACCTTGAACGGACCTTTGGCGGCCGGGGCTGTCTGCTGGGGGGCGTGACCGGCACATCCGGTGCCCGGGTACTGGTGATCGGCGGCGGAATGGTGGGAATCCACGCGGCAAAAGTGGCATGCGGCATGGGGGCGGACGTCACCATTTTAGACATGGATATTAACCGGCTGCGGTATCTATCGGAGGTCATGCCCTCCAACTGCCGGTCCCTGATGTCCTCTCCGGCCCTGATCCGGGAACTCGTCCAAAAAGCGGATCTGGTGATCGGCGCCGTGCTGGTGGCCGGTGCCAGGGCACCGAAACTGATTACCCGGGATATGCTGTCCTTCATGAAAAAAGGAGCCGTTATCGTGGATGTGGCCATTGACCAGGGCGGTTGTTTTGAAACATCCCGCCCCACCACTCACAGGGATCCCGTTTATGAAGTGGATGACGTCATCCATTACTGCGTGGCCAACATGCCGGGGGCTGTTCCCCTGACATCCGCCATTGCCCTGACCAATGTCACGCTCCCCTATGCCCTGAAAATCGCAAACCACGGGTGGAAGGATTTGTGCAGACAGGATCCGGGGTTTGCCTCAGGGGTCAATTATGTGGGGGACCACCTGGTCTGCCGGCCCGTGGCAGAAGCCTTTGATCTGCCGTTCACAAGGCTTGAATCCATTATAAATGCGCAAATAACCGCTGAAAGACCGATGCTGGATACGATTCACATGAAGGAGGAACGATGCCACGGCTGAGTCTTGGCGCAGGACGGATATACGGAGAAGCCGCTTTTGAAATTCTTGCCAGAGCACAGGCGCTGGAGAAACAGGGGCATCGCGTGCTGCATTTTGAAATCGGTGAACCGGATATGGAAACCCCAGACCATATCGCAGAAGCAGGTATTCAGGCAATTCGTGACAGAAAAACCCATTATGTGCCCTCTCTGGGATTAATGGAGCTTCGTGAGGCGGTCGTGGAAGAAATCAAAAACACCCGGGGATATACCCCGGACATCGGCCAGGTGGTCATCACTCCGGGATTGAAACCCGGGATTTTTTTCTCGATGCTGGCCACGGTCGATCCCGGAGATGAGGTGATTTTCCCTGAACCGGGCTATCCGGCTTACGGGTCCGCCGCCGCTATGATCGGGGCTGATCCGGTTCCCGTACCGCTTCTGGAAGAAAACGGCTTCCGAATGAATCCGGATGATGTCCGGCAGCGGGTGACCGAAAAAACCAAGGCGGTCATTATCAACTCACCCCAGAATCCCACCGGCTCCGTGATGACAAATGATGAACTGCGCGAAATCCATCACATTGCCCGGGAACACGATTTTTTCGTCATTTCCGACGAAGTGTATTCAAAAATGACCTATGACGGCATCCCGGCACCCAGCATCACCACGTATGACCAGGCCCGGGAGCGGACAATTCTGCTGGACGGGTTTTCCAAATGCTATGTCATGACGGGCTGGCGCCTGGGCTACATGGTCGTGCCCGCCGTCATGGCGGACCGGCTTCGGGATTACCTGGTATCGGCCGTATCCTGCACGGCCGCCTTCACCCAGTGGGCCGGGTTGGAAGCCTTGACCGGGGACCAGTCATTTATTCCCGGGATGATGGACCGCTTCACCCGGAAACGGGACCGGATCGTTCACGGATTGAATCAGGTGCCGGGGATGTACTGCCGGGTGCCGGAAGGCGCGTTCTATGCATTTGTAAACATCCGGGGAACCGGCATGACCAGTCAGGCATGTTCCGAATATGTCCTGAATGAATGCAGGGTGGCCACGGTTCCGGGAACGGCGTTCGGGGCTGCAGGAGAAGGATATCTGAGATTTTCCTATGCCACATCCCTTGATCAGATTGACGAGGCGGTGGAACGGCTCATTACCGCATTTTCCTGATGAACACCGCCTGGTTTCCAGACACAGTCAATGATTTTAACGGAGAAAAAAATGAAAAAAAAATTAACCCGATTTGATTTTCAAAAGAAGAAACAGAAACAGGAAAAAATTACCTGGGTAACCGCCTATGATTATCCCACTGCCATGTTTGCGGAAAAAGCCGGGATGGATATGCTCCTGGTGGGAGATTCTCTGGGCATGTGTATTTATGGCTATGACGGCACCATTCCGGTCACCATGGAACAGTGCATCGGTCACAGTGACGCGGTACGGCGGGGGGCACCCCATACGTTTGTGGTCGGAGATATGCCTTTTCTGTCGTATCAGGTTTCTGTGGCGGATGCCGTGCAAAATGCCGGGCGGTTTTACAAGGAGGCCGGCGTCGATGCCGTCAAGCTGGAAGGCGGCAGGCGGGTATGCCCCCAGATCCAGGCGATTTCAGATGGCGGGATGCTGGTCATCGGCCATATCGGTCTGACACCCCAGAGTTCCGGGCAGCTGGGAGGATTCAAGGCCCAGGGACTCACCTGCGAATCGGCCGCTGCCCTGATCGAGGATGCCAGAGCCATTCAGGAAGCCGGTGCATTTGCCTTGCTGGTGGAAGCCGTGCCCCCGGAAGTCTGCAAAGTGATCACGGACATGCTTTCCATTCCCGTCTACAGCATCGGCGCGGGCATTCATGCTGACGGCCAGCTGATGATCTGCCACGATCTTCTGGGAATTTTCCAGGCGTTTACACCCAAATTTGTCAAACGCTACGCCGACATCGGCCGCCACATGGAATCCGCCTTTACATCTTATGCGACAGAGGTCCGGGAAGGGAGATTTCCCACCAGTGAGCATTCCTACCGAATGCTGGAAGGAGAAGCGGAAAAGCTGCTGAAAGCAGTGGAACCGTCAGAATAACGGCAAATTAATCAATCAAAAGGGGAGGTATTATGAAAAAACGCATTCATCCGGCTGTTCACGACTTAAAAAGTGACATGGAAAAAGGCAAGCTTTCCAGAAGAGAATTTCTCAGATATTCCACATTACTGGGGGTATCTGCTTTCACGGCCACCCAGATGGCAGGGCTTTCCTGGACACGCCGGGCCTTTGCCGGCAATATCAAACGCGGCGGAACCATCCGGGTTGCCACCACGTTGCAGAAGATCGCCCATCCCGCCACTTATTCCTGGATTGCCGCATCCAATGTCACCCGCCAGGTGGCAGAATATCTGACCTTAACCGACGGCAAAAACATCACCCATCCCTATCTGCTGGAAAACTGGGAAGCCAGTGATGATCTCAAAACCTGGACCC
>JAIPDL010000076.1 GCA_021737695.1 Desulfotignum sp.
GCCTGCGTTATTGTCGTTATTGGCTTCAATAACGACAATAACGCAGGCCTGACCCCTCCCTATTTTGTGGCCATCTGCCGGGCTTTTTCCAGATCAGACGGCGTGTTTACATTAAAAATAAATCCCATGTCCGGGTCCAGACGTTTCAACACGGACATGGGCACCTCCCGGACATGTTTTTTCTTATAAAATTTTTTAATCATGAATATATTATTTTTCAAACTGTCTTCGATCAACGGAATGCACTCTTTGGAATACACGGCAGACAACGGCTCCAGCCCGTCATCCGTCCGGGGGATGACCACATGATCCCCGGGTCTGACCCGGTCCACCAGGTGCCGGATCACGGCCTCACTGGCAAAAGGAATATCACAGGCAGTCACATACGCATACGGGTAAGACGTATAAAACAGCCCGGCATGCAGCCCTGCCAGCACACACCGGGCCGGGATGATGTCGGTTGCCACCATCATGTCCAGACCCATGAATTCTTCAGGTTCATTCACCACGATGATGGTTTCCTTGAACAATTTTGAAAAAAGCGCACTCAATTTTTCCAGTATGCTTGTATCTCCAACCCGGTGAAAGGTCTTTTTTTTCCCCGGAAGCCGGCTGTTTTTCCCGCCGGCCAGAATCACCCCTGTGCAGTCCAGCTCCATAGGCATCCATCCTTTGTCAATGCTCATCCATGCGGGTGCATTATATCTGACTTCCCCTGAAAATCAAGGTATTGCTCCCGGATGGAAAAGGTGGTACATTTTTTTTCAGTATAAACCCCTTTGTAAATGAAAGGCAGGGTATGAAACAGACACAACCCATTCTCAATGCTTCGGATTTCAAACGCATTCTTTCCCGAATCGCCCACGAAATCATTGAAAAACATCAGGGTGCCGACAATCTGGCCCTGGTGGGGATTCAGACCCGGGGAGATTTTCTGGCCCACCGCCTGGCAGACCAGATCCGGAAAATTGAAAATGTGACCCTGCCCGTGGGCAGCATGGATATCAACATGTACCGGGATGACTGGACAAAAATCAGTCATCAGCCGGTTGTCAGGCCGTCTGATATTCCGTTCAGCGTGAACGACACCAATATTATTCTGGTGGATGATGTGCTGTACACCGGCAGAACCATCCGAGCCGCCATGGAAGCGCTCATGGATTTCGGCCGCCCTGCCCGCATCGAACTGGCCATCCTTGTGGACAGAGGCCATCGGGAGCTGCCCATTCAGGCGGATTACAAAGGCATTTTTATGGACACGGGTCACCAGGATACCATCCAGGTGCATGTGTCTGAACATGATGATCAGGATCTGGTATTCAGGGAAATCAATTCATGAGCACGGATGAACACAGGAAAAAAGCGGTCCAGCATATCCGGATAGCGGTGATCAGCATATCCACCACACGGAAGCTGGCAGATGATAAAAGCGGGGCCTGGATCAAAAAACAGGCCCAGAAAGAAGGACATGAGGTGGTGATTCACCAGGTGGTCAAAGATGATATTGCCGACATCCAGAATCTGTTGACCCATGTGGTGGAAAAAGTGTCCCCCCATGCCGTGATCATGACCGGCGGCACGGGCATCAGCCCCAAGGATGTGACCATTGAAGCGGTACAGCCGTTTTTCGAAAAAACACTCACCGCATTCGGACCCGTGTTTGCCCAGCTCTCTTTTGAAGAAATCGATGCGGCCGCCATCGGTTCCAGGGCCACGGCCGGTATTATCAAAAATATCCTGGTGTTGTGCATCCCTGGCAGCCTTAAAGCCTGCAAACTGGCGTGCAATGCATTGATTTTTCCGGAAATCGGACACCTGCTCAAACATATGAGGGAATAATCATGACAACAGAACTAAACCCATTCATTTCAGCATGGAAAGACAACGATACCCGGATCAAACAGGCGTTCGAAGAACTGCTGGCCCACTTGACGACCCTGGACAGAACCGGGCTGGAATTTGTAGCCCGGCCCACGGTCAGTTATTCCGTCCGCCCGAAACATGATCTTCAGAAAAAACGCCAATTATACGCCATGGTGGATGTCATTGATGATGATCCGGACAACCGGTGGCTCTCGGTGTGCTTTTACGGAGAGATGATCACGGACCCGGAGGAAAAAGGGGACCTGATTCCCGAGGGACTTTTAGGGGAAGACGGGTATTGTTTTGATCTGGATGAATACGATCCGGCAGACATGGCCTACCTGAAACAGCGGCTCACCGAAGCCCACGCCAACGCACCGGAATAGCAGATGTCATAAAAGGCGGGGTCTGATCGGAACCCGCCTTTTTATCGCTAAAACAAGATACAAGCTACACAGAAAACCGGATGTTTAAAATATCCCCGTCCTTGACCAGATAGGTTTTACCTTCCACATAGAACCGGCCGGCTTTTTTCAGCTCGGCTTCCGATCCGAAAGCGATCAAATCATCATAGGAAAACACTTCCGCTCTGATGAATCCCCTTTCCAGATCCGAATGAATGACCCCGGCCGCCCGGGGTGCTGTACTTTCCTGGCGCACCAGCCATTGCCTGACTTCGTCTTTGCCCACGGTGAAAAAAGAGATCAGGTTCAACGATCTCAGACACAGCCGGGTGAGCATTTCAAGCGCCGTTTCTTCAATACCCAGCGCATCCAGAAATTCCTGTTTTTCTTCAGGTGTGTCCAGCAAAGCGATTTCCGCTTCCACTTTGGCGGACACCAGCATGACCTCGATGGCCTGGGCCTGACAGGCCGGGGCAAACCGGGCCAGCAGATCCTGGTTTCCCAGGTCTTCTTCCGCCACGTTCACGGCAATCACCATTTTTTTCCGGGTAATAAACGGATAGCTGCGGATCATTTTGTCCTCATCCACCGAGAGATCCATCAACCGCAAGGGATTTTCCTGCTCCAGGTGTTCCTGAATGCGCTGCATCAGGGCCAGTTCTTTCTGCCGGGCCTCATCTTTTATTTTTTTCACCTCATCGGCCAGCCGCTGGATCCGTTTTTCCGCAAAAATCTGATCGTGCATGAGCAGTTCGGCATTCACATTCTCAAAATCCCGCCAGGCATTCACCGACCCCTGGGCATGATACACGGCATCATCTTCAAAGGCCCGGATCACATGACAGATGGCATCCATATCCGCAATATCCCTGAAAATCTCGCCACCGGCAATGGTCTCGGCTTCCAGTCTGGGCAACAGCGCCAGATCCAGCCGGGCCCGAACCTGTTTTTTGGGCTGATACATATCCACCAGGGTGTTGAACCGGGAGTCCATGATCTCTGCGGCCCCGGGTACGGGTTTATTTGCTTTTGCCGGATCCAGTGCCGCATTTCCCGTTAAAATCTGAAACAGTGTTTTCTTGCCTGTCTGGGGCAGGCCGATAATACCGACTTTCATAAAATTGGGTATTCCCTTGCTTGGTTACGTTTAAAATTCTGACCTGCAAAATCGCTTCAGGGCAGATGAATCCGTCTTTTTTCCGGATTGTTGTGGGGCCGGTACAGCACGGCCACATGCCCCACCATGCCTGCAACCGCCGCGCCCGTCTGCCGGGAAATCTCGTCGAGCAACCCGGTTTTAACGGCTTTATCCTTATGATCCACAAACTTGATCTTGATCAGCTCGGCCCCTTCCAGGGCGGTTTCGATCTCAGCCAAAAGCGCCGGGGTCATTCCCCTGGCACCCACAAATGCCCCGGGGTTCAAATGATGGGCCAGGCCCCGCAGATATTTGCGCTGGCTCCCGGTCAACTGCATCACCATGTTCTTATCCTTCATCTTGATTGGGTTTTTAAATGTGTGTTATACCACAGAAAAAAAATCTTGAACAGAAACAAGGAAAAAACCCGGCCCATGTCCCGGTTTTTTAAAAATAAAATTCAGGCATCCCGCCCTGGACCCATCGGGTCAAACCGGTCTGAATTTTTAAAATTTTTCTTGTGTATATTGCCGATAAATTTTATAAGATACTCTGATTTTAAATGGATCTGTCCGCTTTTTTTGCCATTTTACCGCATCAGACCACGGACAGGCATTGCTGGGAAACCGTATGATGATGGGTGACAAACCGCATCATCTTTTTGTATAAACATGACATTAATCAATTAGGAGGTTTTATGACAACTTTGGTATTTGGCCACAAAAACCCGGATACAGATTCTGTCTGTGCCGCCATCGCACTGGCAGATCTCAAGAAAAAACTGGGTGAAGATATCGCCCCGGCCATCCAGGGGGAACTCAACCCGGAATCCAAATTCGTGCTGGACAAATTCGGTGTGGCAGCACCTGCCGTGGTGACCAGTTATGCCGGAAAAGACGTGTACCTGGTGGATCATTCCGACCTGACCCAGAGCCCGGATGACCTGAAAGAAGCCAACATCTTAGGCATTGTGGATCATCACAAACTCGGGGACGTGACCACGGGTCAGCCCCTGGAATGCTGGATCTGGCCCGTGGGCTGCACCTGCACCGTCATTTCCCGCATGTACAAATACCTGGGCGTGGAAATTCCCAAGGATGTCGCAGGCATCATGCTGTGCGCCATTCTGTCTGACACCGTGATCTTCAAATCCGCCACCTGCACGGATGAAGACAAAGCCGTGTGCGCGGAACTGTCTGAAATCTGCGGCGAGTCCGATCTGGAAGCCCTGGGCATTGAGATGTTCAAGGTCAAATCCGCTGTAGAAGGCACCCCCATCCGGGAGCTGGTGTTCCGGGATTACAAAGACTTCAACATGAGTGGCAAAGGCGTGGGCGTGGGTCAGCTGGAACTGGTGGACCTCTCCATTGTGGACGGCATCAAAGCAGACCTGGAAAAAGATATCCAGGATCTGAAAGCGGAAAAAGGACATCATTCTGTTCTTTTGATGCTCACGGACATCATGAAGGAAGGCACGGAACTGCTGGTGGCATCGGATGACGCGTCTGTGGTGGAAAAAGCGTTCGGCGTGGCCCCCAAAGACGGGAAAGCCTGGCTGCCCGGCATCATGAGCCGGAAAAAACAGATTGTTCCGGACCTGGAAAAAGCGTTCAGCTGATATACGTTAAAAACATATACCATCGCTGAATAACAAAGGGGGGCGGCATCTGATGAATTCAGATGCCGGCCCCCTTTTCTTTTGTTCCTGACGGCCGCCGGCGGATGCGTCGTCTATCGGACACCCGCCGGGGGGATCATTTGTCAGGCGTTGTGTTTTTCATAACAGATCAACCCGCACTGCAGGCACCGGCCCGCTTCTTGACGGGCCTTTGCCTCGGAAAATCCCGTGGCCGCAGCCATGGGCTGGGCCAGGTCATCCCAGGCGGTTTTTGGCGTGGTTTCCACCTGCTGGATCTGTGTGACATTCTGGATCAGGCTGTGTTGGGTGATCATCAGCTCAGGATCCTGAAATTCCAGTCCATACATAAAATGATGAACTGCGGCAGCTGCTTTTCGGCCGCCATTGATGGCAGCCACAGCGGACGGATATTCAGAGATCACATCCTGTTTTGACAACAAACCGCTCTGGGGCGGGACATCCGGTTTTTTCGGCAGTTCAAGCCCTTCCCAGGTCAAGGCACCCCCGGCAATCATTTCACCGGTTTCATCCGTTTCTTTCACGGGCACAAACACCAGTTCAGGAAACCGCCCGGCCCCGATGGTCAATGTATCTGCCGCAATTTCGCGTTTTTCACCGGAAGAAAGATCCACCGCTTCCACGCCGGTCAGGCTTTCTTCCTGTCCCATCACCTTTGTGATACCGGTGTTATACACCACTGTCACGGCCTGGGCCGCTTCAGCATCCAGATTCGTCAGATCCACATCCGGATCATCTTCCGGTTTTCTGGACACAACCGTCACAGTTTCAGCCCCTTTTTCCAACAGGGTTGTCACGGCTTTTGCCAGAAATTTCCCTCCCCCGGTAATCACGGCATGCTTGCCGCAGGCCACATTGATTTTATCATCCCGGCCGCTGCGCACCAGATCGATGAGCAGATGGGCGCCGGGGAACAGCGGCGTGGGGTTATCCCCTTCATTTCGGGCCATGCGGGAATCCCATCCGCCGGTTGCAATGAACACGGCATCAAATCCCTCACCTGCCAAAAGATGCGGGATGGTAATGTCGGTTCCGACGGATACGCCGGTTTTAAAGGTCACCCCCAGATCCTGGATCCCCTGGATATCCCAGTCCAGCAGATCCATGGTCAGGCGCTCTCTGGCAATGGCGGTGCGCAAAATGCCTCCCAGCACTTCGGTTTTCTCGAAAACCGTGGCCGCATGGCCGAGACGGGCCGTAAAATACGCGGCAGCCAACCCTTCCACACCGCCGCCGATCACGGCCACGGTCTTGTCTGTGGCCGGGGCTTTATAGGGCTGAATCCGTTGTGACTGTTTTCTTTCATAGTCACAGACAAACCGTTTCAGATCGTTGATGGCCACGGTGTCATCCTGGAGCAGCCGCCGGCAGTCAAACTCGCACAATGCCGGGCAGATTCGGGAAATGACCGAGGGAAACGGCATTCTTTCCTTGATCACGGCCAGAGATCCGGCATAATCCCCTTCCTGAATCAATCCCACATATTTTCTGATATCAAGCCCGGAAGGACAGGCCCGCTGGCAGGGGGTGGTGCAGTCCTGGACCGTGTACTCACGGATAATGCGCCTTGTCACGGATGTGAGCCGGATAATATTTTTGGGACAGATCTTTTCACAGGCCCCGCACCCGGTACATTTTTCCTGATCCACCACGGGCAGTCCGTCCGGTCCCATGGAAAGGGCATCGAACATACAGGCGGTCACACAGGTGCCCAAACCCAGGCATCCGATATGACAGACTTTCATTCCCCCCAAAAGCATGGCAGCGGCCCGGCAGTCTCTGATTCCCTGATAGGCATAATTAAGGTCTGCCTTGTTGTTGCCGTAATAACATCCCGGGGCGGCAAACTCAGGTTCCGTGTCCGTCACGGATACCCCCATGATGGCGGCAATGGCCTGGGCCACATCATCCCCGGCCGCCACACATGAGTTGACACTGGCTTTTCCGGCCACAATGGCCTGGGCATTGGCCGTGCACCCGGGCATGCCACAGCCGCCGCAGTTGGCACCGGGCAGCACATCGTCAATAGCCAGGACCTTGGGGTCCTCATATACATAAAATGCCTTGGACGCGATCACCAGGGCCGTGCCGATGACGACTCCCAGTCCCCCCATCATCAGAATCGATTGAATCATGCCGTATCCTCTATGGTTTTTATGTTATCCTCTTGTACCGGCCGGTTGGGCCGGAATAATCCTGTACTGTATAACCATCTGCAAGCCAAAATGTCAACCATATCCCTGAATTTGATTAATTATTTCAGCAGGGGCCGGGCGGTCATATCGCCGGCAAAACCAGGGATTTCACAGAAGCCAGATACGGTTCCAGGCCCCGCAGAAAAATATCGTTGTGTCCGGCCCCGGCAATTTTTATCAGTTTTTTTTCAGACGACGGGCAGGCATCGTACAGGGCCTGGCCGTGGGAAAAGGGGATCAGCTGGTCCTGTTCCCCGTGGATAATCAATGCCGGCCCCGTCCAGTGCCGGATCTTTTCCCGGTTGTCCAGTTCCCGGGCCATGCGGATGCCCCGGGCCGCCGGATCAAGCCCCAGTATTCTGAGCAGGCTTTCGGTAGCGGCAAACCCGCTTTCCACAATCAGATTTTCCACCTCGGAGGGCCGGGTGGCCGCCAGCTCGATGGCCGAGGCACTGCCCAAAGACCGGCCCATGACGGCCAAAGCCCCTGTGAATTCCTGATCCCGGCACCACTGTGTCACAAAATCCATGATCCTGTGGCTGTCCGCCATCATGTCCGATACCGTGGGAGTGCCCGATGACCAGCCATACCCCCGGTAATCCACCACAAAAAAATTGATGCCCATGCGGGTGTACAACGGCCCCAGATCATCATAATCAGACACGATCTCCCCGTTGCCGTGGAAAAATACAATGATGGGGGCCTGTTTGCCGGCCACATGAAAGCAGGCCCCGATGTGAACATTCTCTTCCACGGGAATCAGAATGTCATCAGGCCCTGCCGGGCGCATGCACGCACGGGGATGAAAGATATACGCCAGAATTCCGGGGTGATCCAGGGCGTTGTAATCGTGGGAATTGCTGTCTGTCATGGCAGGTTCTCCTCAATCTTTAATCCGTTATCCATCTTGATCTGTGATTTTTTCAGATCCACAGGAACCTATATCTTTGTTTTTTCCAGCAGACCCGCCTTTGCCGGGATCTGTGACACCCGGTTCAGGACTTTGGTCAGGCGGTACCGGACCGCAGCCCGGAACACCGGCGGCACGGCCAGCACCCTGAGCAGCAGGTGAGCTGTGCGGTGAAACGGTTTCCGGTTGGCCGCCGTATTGAACAAAGCCACCATCAGGGCGTCATGATCCCGGTCTTCTTCGTGCAGGCGCAGGGTGCTGCGTTTCAGCAGCACCTGGTTTAGATAATCCGCCCGGATATGCCCGTCCTTTAACACCTTTTCATACAGTGGGGTGCCCGGATAATACATCAGTTTGTGGTCATAAATTTTCACGGGCCGCTCGATGGACGGGTCCGGAATCCGCTTCAGAATATCCAGATAAAACATAAGTACCGCATATTTGTCGGCCAGGGTATCGTAAGGGTTGTCTGAAATCACATCGATCATCACCCGGATGTTTCTTTTCATCACCATTTCCAGCTTTTTCAGGTAGGCTTGCCGGTCCAGGGGGCGATGGAAGATCTCTTTGCTGATCCGCTGGCTGCCGGACTGAAGTCCGATCTTCAGGTACCGCAGGTCCAGACCGCTGTTCACCAGGATATCCAGCTTTTTTTCAGTGATCTGCCGGGTGTTGGCCTGGATGTAAAACACGGGCAGGCCGATCTCTTTCATGTACCGGTCCAGAAACCGGGCCATCCGGTCTTCTGAATTGAGGAAAAAATCATCATCATCGATGATGATCCGCCTCAGGTGGGGGATATGGGTTTTGGCCCACACCAGCTCCTCCATGACCCGGCCCACCTCGATCTTGCGCACATACGGGCCTTTGCCTTCAAACACCTGCCTCAACCGGCTGTTCAGGCAGTAGGCGCACTGGTAAGGGCATCCCCGGACCAGGAGCACGCTGTAGGTGGACAGGGTGGCCGGCACAGTGTCTTTCATGGGCACCAGGCCGGATTCGGTCAGCACATACCCGTTTTCCAGGTCCACCCGGGGGATGGGCAGGTCATTGACTTCCAGCATGGGTGGCAGGTCATTGACCCGGGCACGGCCGTCAGCTGCCGCATATCCCAAGCCCGGGATCTGATGGAACGGCACCCGGTTCAGCAGCTGTTCCATCACAGCCTCCCCTTCTCCGGCACACACCAGGCCGGCCTCGTCCAGAAACTGGACCGGATCAGCAATCACAGGCGGCCCGCCCCAGATTACCGGGGCCGTGATCCGGTCTTTCAGGTACCTTGTGATCTGCCGGCACCGGGGTACCAAATGGGTGGTCAAAAGGGTGATCCCCACCAGATCGACCTCTTTGCAAAAATCGGCCAGCATTTCGAGGGCCCGTACCGGCATCGGCTCAAACACCGATTCCTTGCGGCTTTCGTAATGAATAATGGACACCCGGAATCCCCGGGATGTCAGATACGCCCCCAGATGTCGGACACTGAAGTTTTCAATATGGGCGTTGTTGATGAGCACAGCATGTTTCATAACCCCGTGATGTACCAGAAGCTGGAGAATTTCTCAACCCATATGACGGCCCGATGATTGACACCCAGGCACAAGGATGGTGCAATCATCGCTTGCAGTCTTGATACAACAAAGATACAATCCATTTATATTCATCCCTGCCACCCACTACAGGACATCATCTAAACAGGAGAACCCATCATGAGCAAACCGCGTGACACTCAAAAAACCGTTAAAAAAAAGGCGGAAAAAACCTTAAAAGAAAAACGGAATGAGAAAAAAGAGAAAAAAAAACAAAAAGGATAAAATCCGCTGCCACCTGACGGTCAGGGAACAAACCACTGATCCGCCATCAAGGCCCTGGCTTCGGATGTGAGCGCAATCAGATCGGTTTTATCCAGAAGATCCAGGTTGAACTTCCGGTTCAACGCGGCAAAATGCTTTAATCCGAAGGCAATTTTGTTGAGATAGGAAAACACACCGATGGCTCCTGGGGAAAATGTGTTTGCCTGTGTGCCGTACAGGGCGCGCAAATCCGGCAGGTCACAGAAAATGTCTTCAATGGTGGCCCCATAAGGTTTGAACCGTTCCGGCACCTGGCCATTTTTGATCTGTTCCCCAATGGTTTTTCCGGTCATGGCCGCAGCCATGGACGCCCGGCACAAACCGATTCCCAGCACATGGCCCTCCCCGTATGCCAGGCACTTGAACACCTGATCCTCGCTGGCAAATCCGCCGGTCATCACCATGGCCGGCAATTGGTATCCTTCCGATTTCAGGCGGTGACAGATGCGCACCACGGCATCCTCCAGGCAGATGGTGGGCAACGACCATTCGTTCATCATTTTTGACGGGCTGTACCCGGAACCGCCCCCGGCCCCGTCAAAGGTGATCATGTCCACTTTGGCTTCACACGCGATCCGGATCACCTGTTCGATATCGGCCCGGTCATATCCTGCCATCTTAAAATAGATATTTTGCGCCCCCATATCCCGTAACCTGTCTATATGGTCTGTCAGAGAGGCGTGCGTCCACAGCGGCAGCCGGCCATAGGTGTAAAAATTGGGACACACCCCGTCGTCATAGGCTTTTTGAACCAGAGGATCACGGGGGTCCGGATACACCAGGTTCCCCTGGGCCTGTTTGACCCGTGCGGTCTCAAGATCCTTGACCCGGATGGCCGGCTGGGTGCCTTTGGCCCCCTGTCCGAATTTGATCTCAATGGCTTTGGCCCCATATTTTTTTATGGCGATTTTGGGCACCCCCATCAGATCATCATCCACATTGCATTGCACAACGATCTGGCCATACCCTCTGTCATATTTGGTAAAGCAGTCTAACGCGTTTCCCAGCAGCGGAAAATCCGTGACCTGTCCCTGCTCGATTTTCAAATCCGGTTCATTGTTTCTGGCATGTTCCCCGATCACACAGGTCACCCCGGCCATGGCGGCACCGGAAAAATAATCCTGCCAGTTCAGCTTGATCAGGGCCGGCAGGATCACGGGCATGGCCATCTTCACAGGATTGAAAAACCCATAGGTCCGTTCCAGATCAACATTGAAAATAGTGGCATCATCGCCGGTTTCAGACATGCCCCGGGCCCCGAACACCCGGCCGTTGATATTGAAATGGGAAAAATCAACGGGGTAATCTTTTTCCGATGCAATCTGATTGTTCCCCGTGGTGGTGGGATACACGGTCTGGGCCCCGAGCACAGCCGCCTGGGCGATCTCGCAGGTGCCGTTGCAGTCTTGAGTGCAGAACGAGCACATGCCCGACTGGGGGGAAACAAAGGCACTCCGGTTTCTGGCAAACGTGAACCCGGAACTTGATTTCGGTGAATAGGTCATATTAAAAAATCTTCCTCTTTTTCTTATTTTTCACACGAACCGGGGCCGAAGGCACTAATCGGTCTGAACGGTTTCACCATCCAGCACCTGCTGAATGGTGACCAGTAATTTTGCCCGGTCAATGGGTTTAATCAGTATCGCTTTCAATCCCTTTATTGAATCTGAATTTTTGGTCAGTTCCCTGCTGTATCCGGTGCACAGGATACAGGGGATATCGTCTCGTATGGCATGTATTTTTCCAATCAATTTATCGCCTTTGATATCGGGCATGGTCAAATCAGAGATGACCACATCAAATTTTTCCGGGTTGTTTTCAAACGCTGTCAATGCCTGACAAGGATTGGTGAACACAGTCACTTTGTATCCATGACCTTCCAGAATTTTTTTTAAGAGCACGGTGATCGTGATTTCATCATCGACCAAAAGGATGGTACCATTCCCGGGCTTCAGGGGTTTGGAATATTTTTTTTCAGCGCGCCTTTCTTTTTTCGTGACGGGCAGCAGAATTTCGAAACGGGTGCCGGCGTTGATAGCACTTTGGGCCTGTATCACCCCCCTGGCTTCGTTGATGATGCTCTGGACCAGGGCCAGCCCCATGCCCGTGCCTTCTTCCACACTTTTGGTCGTAAAATAGGGTTCAAAAATCCGGTCCATGATGTCCGGCGGAATGCCGGTGCCTGTATCGGTCACGGCCAGCCTGATATAATCGCCGGACACCACGTTTTGTCCGGAAACATGCCGGTCCTCATCAAGATGCACATCCACGAGATCGACCGTCAACGTGCCGCCCTGTTCATCCATGGCATGGCTGGCATTGGTGCACAGGTTCATGATGACCTGGTGAATCTGGGTGGCATTGGCGATCACTTTGGATTGGCTGGTGATATTTTCCCTGATCGATATGCTGCTGGGAATGGATGACCGCATGAACTTCAACACCTCCTTGATGATCAAATCAATTCTCACGGGCATCATTTCATCTTCGGTTTTTCTGGCAAAGGTCAGAATCTGACGAACCAGTTCCTTGGCCCTCAAACCGGCACTGTAAACCTCTTGCAGGTCCTGTTCGATGACCGAGCCTTTTTCCACGTCACCCAGCATGAGCTGGGTATATCCCAAAAGACTCGTCAATATATTGTTGAAATCATGGGCAACGCCCCCTGCCAGGGTTCCGATGGCTTCCATTTTATGGGCCTGGAGCAATTGTTTTTCAAGCTGTTTTCTGTCGGAAATATCGGTCATGATGTGGATGATTTTCCGGATGTCTCCATTCTGATCATAAATCGGGGTACACTCAACGATAAATGATTTGTCCAGTGGATCAAATTTGACTTCACCCACACAGGTGACGGCGGTTTCGGACATGGAGAGTGCCGGGCACTGGGGGGCCTGTCTGCCGGACTGATGAAAAACCTCATGACATACCCGGCCCACAAGTTCTTCCGGAGATTTACCCATGTGCTCCACCGTGGAACGGTTGACGGCGATGATTCGGTGGTCTTTGTCCATGACCATGGCCATGTGCCCGATGGCATTGAAGATATCCTCCAATTCCTGCTTGGCCTTTTGTGTCTCGGTTTCCGCTTTTTTGCGCTTTTCCACCTCCAGGGTCAATGCCCTGTTTTTTCCGGTCAGTTCCAGGGTTCTTTCCGCGACCTTGGTTTCCAGTTCATCCCTGGCTTTTTTCAGACCATCTTCAAGTTTTTTCCGGTCAGTAATGTCTCTGATCACCCCAACGGTCCCCAGAAACACTTTTTCCTTATTTTCCACCCGGTCAGAATAAAAACCGGAACTGTTGACCTCGACGATGGTAGAGTCATCATCCAGGTTTTGTAGTATTCCCGTGACATCCCGATCCCGGGTACCCGACTTGGGGATCAGGCGGATTTCCAGTCCCGTGGTTCTGCGCTTTCCCGTCCGCCTTTCATCAAACAGCCGGACAGGTTGTCGGACTTGGTCCCCGGATGATTCTGTCAACACATCCTTTCTGGAAACAGCGGCCAGATCCAGCGGCAGAATCAGTTTGCTGAAATGGGTCCCGATCAGTTCTTTGGGATCATATCCCAGTTTTTCAATGGCATTGTTGACAAAGGTGAACTTTCCCTCCGGGTCGATCCGGTAGACAATATCCGGCACCGTGTTGACCAGGGTCTCAAACCGCCTTTCAGAATCCTGTAATTCATGATACTGGTCCCGGATCAGTTTTTCTGACTGTTCAAGTTTGCGTTTCTGATTGTGAAGTTCCAGGAACACATGGACTTTGCTCAACAGGATTTTGGCATCAAACGGTTTGACCAGAAAATCCACCGCACCGGAATCATACCCCTTGAACACATGTTCTATGCTCATATACACGGCGGAAACAAAGATAATCGGCAGCTGTCTGGTTTTTTCCTCTGACCGGAAAAATTCCGCCAGTTCATACCCATCCATTTCCGGCATCTGGACATCGAGAAGCGCCACGGCAAAATCATGGTTCAGCGTGGCCATCAGCGCTTCGTTTCCATTGGAAGCACTGATCACCTCTGCATCGGTTTCCGACAGCAGCTGTTTTAGACTGAAGATATTTTCAGGCCGGTCATCCACAATCAAAATCTTTGAACGCTCTTTCATGTATTCACCTTTGTGGTTAAAAACCCAATCAACTGGTCAATGGTCAGCACCTGATCCACATACCCTGCATCGATGGCGGCCCGGGGCATGACAGGACACTCTGCAGAATCCGGATCCTGGGCAATGGTCAGTCCGCCATACTTTTTCACGGACAACACCCCGTTGACCCCATCATGATTCGAACCCGTCATCAGCACAGCAATGAGCCGGTCGCCAAACGCAAATCCGGCGCTTTGGAACAGCACATCAATGGAAGGCCGGGAATAACTGACCTTTTCATCCATGTTGAGGCTGAAGGTTCCATCCGGTTCGATCAACAGATGATAGTTCGAAGGCGCCAGATAAACGGTATTGGACTGGATCGGTTCTTTGTCTTTCGCCTCCTTGACCGGGATGGAGATCCGTTCATTGAAAAAATCCGCCAGTTCCCCGCAGTCCGATGAATGGATATGGGAAACGATAATGACCGGCAGCTGAAATCCCTCCGGAAGGCTGCCCAGCAGTTTCAGAAGGGCTGTCAACAGGCCGTATGACCCGCCGATCACCAGGGCTTTGAAACGGCGGGTCATTGAATCTCCTTTTTCTGGAAAATTTTATATTTTTTATCCACGGGCATGAATTTATCTTCCAGCCCTGAAAATGCCAGACTTTCCCGGGTGCCCAGGCATAAAAATCCATTATAGGGCAGACAGTCCCAGAACAGGTTCAGCACTTTTTTCTGCAGTTCCCGGTCAAAGTATATCAGGACATTCCGGCAGAAAATCAGATGGATTTCACTGAAAACACTGTCCGTGGCAAGATTGTGGTTGGCAAATATGATCCGCTCCTTCAGGCTTTTTCTCATGATCACGGCATCATATTTTTCGTGGTAGTAGTCGGCAAAAGACCGTTTCCCGCCGGACAGCACATAGTTTTCTGAATATTGTTGTATATGTTCTTTTTCATAAATCCCTTTTCTGGCCACATCCAGGGCTTCATCATTGAAATCCGTGGCATAAATGGTTGCCCGGTGATTCAGGCCCTCCTCTTCAAGCAGAATGGACAGGGAATACGCCTCCTGGCCCGTGGCACAGCCGGCATGCCATATTTTGAACGAGGGAAAACTGTTCAGAAAAGGGAGCACGGTCTCTCTTAAGGATTTGAACATGAGAGGGTCTCTGAACATCTCCGTGACAGTGATGGACAACCCTAAAAGCAGCTGCTGAAAAAAGGAAGGATCATGGATCACCTCCGGAATCAAAGCACTGATCGACGGGCGATCGGATGACAAAAGAAACCGGGTGATCCGCCTTTGAATGGATGCGGCCGCATAATTTCTGAAATCATACCCATACCGCTGATAGATGGCTTCCAGCAGAAGAGAAATTTCCAGTGCTTCTATCTGGTGGGGCTTCATAGGGATGGATTCCTTTATCTGTAAAGCCAGATACGCATCATTGAGAGCAGCCGGTCGATGTCCACGGGCTTGCTCAGGTAATCGCTGGCACCGGCCTTTATGCATTTTTCTTTGTCCTGCTTCATCGCCTTGGCCGTCAACGCAATGATCGGCAGATCGGTAAACCGTTTGTCCGCCCGGATCCGCTGCATGGTCTCATACCCGTCCATGACCGGCATCATCATGTCCATCAACACCAGATCGATCCTGGAATCCAGCAGGGACAAGGCTTTTTCCCCATTCTCCGCCTTGATGGTGTTGACATCCAGACTCTTGAGCACTTTGGACAGCGCAAACACGTTTCTCATATCATCGTCGACAATCATGACGGTCTTGCCCTGGAGCAGTTTCCCATCATTATGAATACGGGTGATCATCTCTTTTTTAGGTTCCGGCATGTTTTTGACGACTCGGTGAAGAAACAGGGAGGCTTCATCCAGAAGCCTTTCTGCGGACCGGACCCCTTTGACAATAATGGAATCGGAATAGGACCGAAGACGGTTTTCCTGATCGGATGACAGTTCTTTCCCCGTATACACGATAATCGGGGGCAGGGATTCGTGTTTGATTTTTTCAAGCAGATCAAACCCGGTCATGTCCGGCAGCCCCAGGTCCAGAACAATGCAGTCAAACGGTCGACTGGACAGCAGTGAGAGGGCTTCCGTGCCCGTGGCAGCCTCATGGAAATGAATATCTTCTCCGGCCAGCAGTTTGATGACGGCTTTGCGCTGATTGACGTCATCCTCAATGATCAGCAGGTCTTTCATTTTTTTGTTGATCATCGATTCAATTTTTTCCAAAGCCCCGGTTAACTGTTCGCTGCTGACGGGTTTCTTGACATATCCGATGGCGCCTCTGTTAAACGCGTCAAACAATGGCTCATCCACAGACATGAAATGGACCGGGATATGCCGGGTGGCTGGATTGGATTTCAATCCGTCCAGCACATGCCATCCATCGATATCCGGGAGCCTGATATCCAGGATCACTGCTTTGGGCGAATATTTTTCTGCCAAAGACAGGCCCCTTTCCCCCAGGGTGGTGAAAATGCATTTAAAACCGCGTTCTCTGCACAGTTTCATCAACACTGTTCCAAACGCGACATCATCTTCCACAATCAAAAGGGTTTTGTCTGATTCATCGATTGCTTCCCGGTCATCCGGGATTTCCATCACTTCAGGCGGAGGTGGATCCTTTTTTCTTCAGACGGTCGGGCCGTCGGGGCAAACAGATCCGGCCGGGGGCGACTGTTCCGGGTACTGTCTGTCTTTTCAGAAGGATGATCCAAAGGCAGATACAGCGTAAATGTCGAACCCTGGCCGGACCGGCTGTCAAGTGCGATGGCCCCGCCCAGCAGATGGGCGAGTTCCCTGGAAATGGACAGGCCCAGGCCGGTCCCCCCGAATTTTCTGGACGACCCCGTTTCTGCCTGTTGAAAAGCCTCAAAGATGATTTTCTGTTTGTCGTCGGGCACCCCGATTCCCGTATCTCTGATGGAAATGGCCATGAGGGCCTGGCCGTCCAGGTCCGGGTTCCCCGGCACCTTCCCGGAGGCCATATATGTAAAATCAATGGTCACACTGCCCTGATCCGTGAATTTAATGGCGTTTGACACCAGGTTTTTCAGGACCTGATCGATCCGCTGCCGGTCACTGACAATCGTTTCCGGGCAGTTTTGGGCGACATTGACCACAAAATCAAGATGTTTGTTATCCGCCATGTGTTTGAAATGTCTTTTCAGACCATCGGCCAGGCTGGCCGTTGGAATGGCATCAAAGTGCAGGTCCATTTTACCGGCTTCAATTTTGGACAGATCCAGAATTTCATTGATCAGCGACAACAGCTGGCTGCCGCTGTTGTAAATGACCTGTACCGACTCCAGCTGATCTTCGGTCAGGTTCTGCTCCTTGTTTTTGGTCAGCAGTTTTGACAAGAGAAGCAGACTGTTCAAAGGGGTCCTGAGCTCATGGGACATGTTGGCCAGAAACTCGGATTTGTATTTGCTGGCAATGGACAGATCATCCGCTTTCCGGGTCAGTTCCTTCTGCAGATTTTCGAGGCGCCGGTTTTTCTGCTCCACTTCCTGTTTGTTTCTTTCCAGGTACTGGCTTTTTTCCTCCAGTTCCTCATTGGCGGCCTGGAGTTCTTCCTGCTGTTCTTTTAATCTGGCTTCGGATGCGGTTAACAGCTGGGTCTGTTCCTCGAGTTCTTCATTGGCGCTCTGAAGTTCCTCCTGCTGAATCTGAAGTTTTTCCGTCATCTGGCGGGATTCTTCAAGCATGCGGTCCTGAATCTCCCTGTCACGGGCACTTTGAACGGCCGATGCAATGCGCTCATCCATGGATTCAAGAAGTGCCAGCTCATGTCCATCCGGATGCCGGCGGAACCCCATTTCCAGCAGCGCCGACACCCGGTCATTCTGAATGATGGGCTTGAGCATTACCACCTGTGGCGGCATATCGATGATCCCGCTCTCAATGGAAAGATAATTCTCCGGCACATCTTCCACGATCAAGATTTTTTTGTCCGCAGCGGCCTGGCCCACCAGGCCTTCGCCGGGACGGTAGGTATGGGAACGTCCCGTTCTAGGCCGGTATGCATACCCCCCGGTCAGTGTCAGGGCATCGCCTGTTTCATCCGTCACATACATCAGGCCAGTAGGGGCGTGAAACTGCTGACACAGATAGGTGATGACATCCGTGCACAGCTGTTTCACCGACGGATTCCCCCCCATCCGTTCGGACAGTTCCGCCAGGGCCTCCTTTTTCAATGCTTCTTCCCGGATCCTGTTTTCCATGCGTTTCCGGAGAAGGACTTCATAAAACGGGGCGGCCAGGGATTCGATGGTTTCTTTATCTCTTTCCGTGTACCCTGCCTCCTTGTTGGCCAGGGCAATCAATCCCACGGCATGGTTGTCCCGGATGAACGGCACGCCCATGAACGATGTCAGGGGCGGATGGCCTTCAGGGATGCCGACCCGTTCCGGGTGGGATGAGGGCTGGTTGATGATCTGTGTGGCTCCTGTCTTGACAACCGTTGCCCAGATGCCCCGGACCGCCATATCTTTAATCAGAACCGTGGCACTGGACCCTTCCATGTTGCAGTTTTCCCA
>JAIPDL010000077.1 GCA_021737695.1 Desulfotignum sp.
CAGACGGGTCTATTTTTTTTGCCGCATCCGGATACTCCAGTGCCACATCTTCTGCGGCCCCGTTCTTGAATGGAATATATGCAAACATCTGTGTCATGATCAAAGTCCTCCTTTGGCTTTCAGCTTTTCAATCAGTTTTTCAATGATCTCTTCCGTGGATCCTTCCAGCATTTCCGCACCATCTCCCAAATCCGGCACAAAATAATCCACCCGCCGGGTTTTGGCGCCGTCTTTACCCACGGTCGCAGCATCGATGCCCAGATCTCCGGCACCTTTCACCGGTACATCCACACTGGCCACTTTGCGGATCCCCCGGATCCCCACATATCTGGGTTCATTAATACCGGTCTGGATGGACAGTACACAGGGCAGCTGAATTTCATTCATTTCCTGGTTGCCGCCTTCGATTTCCCGGCCCACATGGATGGAGGTATCATCCTTGACTTCGATCTTGTTCACCAGAGACGCATACGGATAATCCAGCATGGCCGCCAGCATGCCACCCACCTGGCCGGCCCCTTCATCGGCCTGGGCCCCGGTGAGGATCAAATCATATTTGCCTTTCTCGACTTCCGCCTTGAGGATGGCAGCAATGCCTTTGCCGTCGGATCCTTCAAACGCGTCATCACTGAGCAGAACCCCATTGTTGGCACCCATGGCCATTTCCCGGCGCAACACCTCTTCAGACTCGTCATCCCCCACTGTGATCACTGTGACAGACCCACCCGCATTGTCCACAATCTGAATGGCTTCTTCCACCGCGTAGTTGTCCCATTCGTTCACTGAATAAACCAGGTCGTCCCGGTCCAGATCGTTTCCCGCTGAATTGAGTTCAAATTCGTTCTCCGCTGTATCCGGAACCCGCTTGACACACACTAAAATCTCCATTTATTACCTCCTTTACTTGTGCGGGCAGAACGTGTTTTTACACGTTCTGCCGTCTGCGTTATTTTTTTATACCGTTATGCTAAATGCCGGGCAATCAGTTCCGTAAAATCCAGGGCTTCCATTTCGCCTTCCTTGCCGGCGACCTTGATGGCATCCTGAATATTCACCAGACAGAAGGGGCAGGCCGTCACAATGACGTTGGCACCGGCTTCCGCTGCCATGTTCACCCGCAAAACCCCCATGCGGGTTTCCTCTTCCGGCTCATAAAACAGCATGAGTCCGCCGCCGCCGCAACAAAAAGACCGATCCCGGCTCTTTTCCATTTCCACCCGGGTCAGGCCGTCAATGGCATCCAGGGCCTGGCGGGGAGCCTCATAAATGCCGTTGTGCCGTCCCAGGTAACAGGGATCGTGATACACATAGATTTTTTCCGGATGCAGGCAGGGTTTGAGGGACAATACCCCGGTGGTGATCTTTTCCGCCACCACCTGACTGATATGCCGCACCGACGGCAGACCGGTATAATCATTTTTCAGCGCGTTGTACGCGTGGGGGTCGGCTGTGACAATCTGTTTGACACCCGTGGCCAGGATCGCTTCGGTGTTCTGCTCTTTCAAATCCTGATACAGCATCTCTTCACCGAACCGGAGCACCTCATTGCCGCTGTCTTTTTCATTCTTGCCCAGGATACCGAAATCCACCCCGGCCCGATTCAGAATCATGGCGGTGCGCCGGGCGATCTCCTGGATATTGTCATCATAGGATGTGATGCTGTCCACAAAATACAGGGTATCAGCTGATTCCTTGGTCAAATCCTTGATGGAATATTCCGCCTTGAATTCTTTTTCCAGGGCCCAGTCCGCCCTTTTTTTCTCCATCTTGCCGTAAGGATTACCGCGTTTTTCCAGGGCTTTCAAGGGTTTTTGCAGAGACTGGGGCACCAGGCCGTCATCCACCATGCCGCGCCTGAGATCCACGATCTTGTTGATGTATTCGATGGCCAGGGGACATTCTTCCTCACACGCCCCGCAGGTGGTGCAGGACCAGATTTCATCTTCCGTATAGATGTCTTCCACCAGCATCTTGCTTTTATAGATTTCACCGGACAACGGATAATTTTTGAATATCAAATCCCGGGCCTTGATGGTAATGAACCGCGGGGACAAAGGCCGTCCCACGGCATTGGCCGGACACTGGTCGGAACACCGGCCGCAGTCGGCACACGAATAAAAATCCAGCATGTGTTTCCAGGTAAAATCCTCCAGTTTTTTGACGCCAAAAGACTCCAGATCATCCAGTTGGTCGTCGGAGACCCCGTATCTGACCGGTTTGATTTTTCCTTTGTCCAGACGCATGAAAAACACATTGAAGATCGAAGTGATCACATGAAAATGTTTGCCCAGAGGCAGAAAACACAGAAAAAAGAAAAAGGTCAGGTCATGCAGGAAATAGGAAAAAATATGAAGCCCCTGAAGAAAATTCAGGGATGCGCCGGTCAGCATGTGCGTAAAGATCCACACCAGGGACAACGGGGCCACAAAATGCCATTCCCCGGTCTGCTGATAGGCAAATGCCAGTTCAGACGCCTCGAACAGGCTTTCAGAGATCATCAGGGTACCGATGATGCCCAAAACAAATACAGCCTCTGCGGTATGGTCCTTGCCGTATTTTTCCGGCACCGCATACCTGGCCGGTTTAAAAATCCCCCGGCGGATACCCGCCACAATACATGCGATCAGCACAAAGGTGGCGGCATAATCTTTTAAAAAGTTATAGACATGGCCCACCCATCCTCCGAAACCCGGCAGGACAAATCCATCGGAAAGGCCGATAATCACCAGGGACACGGACCGGATGGACAGGATCAGAAAGCCGGCAAAGATAACAATGTGCAGCACCCCTGCCAGCATGTACCGGGGTTGTTTCATCTGTCCCAGCCATATGGTGATCAGCCGGATGATCCGCTGGCCAATGCGGTCCAGGCGAAAATCCGGAGCGGCCCGGACCAGGGGGGCCAGGCGCCGGGCCATGATGTAAGCGAACAGGCCTATCCCCAATACAGGCAGGATGAAAGACAGAATGGCTGCCGGGAAAATCCCGAAAAATTGATAACTTGCCGGACCGATAATTGAAGTCATATACTGTTTCCTCCAAAAAATTCTTAGCTGATTATGAATTTAAACTCACTGAGCTTTAATAAAGATGACGATTCCCGTCAAGCAAAATCCCGAATTCAAATCCATTTAAAAAATAGCTGCCGTTTATACACTGTATGGCATTTATCCTTCTTTCACGCCATTCAGATACAAATCCACCAGAGGATCTGCCATGGCCACCAGATCATAACGGCTCCCGGCGGACACCCAGGTGGAGATCACCCCTTCCACAGCGCCCAGGATAAACCTTTTTACCAGGCCCACAAACAGATCCTGGCGGATGGAACCCTCGATTTGTCCCTGTTCGATGATGTCGGACAACAAGTCCAGATACATCTTTGAAATGTCTTTGATCTGGGATTGAATATCCCGCAGATACCGGACCTCGGATTGAAAAATCACCGCCATATGCCGGTCGCTCTGGAATTCCTGCAAATGACAGCGAATCAGGTTTCTGAGTTTTTCCTCCGCCGTTTTCCCGGCTGCCACGGCATCATTCATTTTTTCAAACACAATGCTGGTTTTATAACTGATATACTGGTATAAAATATCATCTTTGTTTTTAAAATACAGATAAAGTGTGCCGTCCGCCACCCCGGCCCGGGATGCAATCTGGGAGATGGTGGCCTTGTAGAACCCGTATTTTGCAAACACCGCCCCGGCACTGTTGAAAATATTGAGATATTTCTCTGATTTGTTTTTCTGCAAACCCACCTCGCAACCACTTCTAAAATGAATATTAATTCATTATCTAACAACAGTTGATTACAAATGTCAAGGAGGGATTCACAGAAGAATATTAAAAAGTTTTGATTTTTTATCTATTTTTTACAAATAGTTATAATTAGACATGGATTCCAGCTCAATGGTAAAATAAAAAATGAACCGTGTTTCTTCAAATGAATATCAATTCATTCATTAATATTCCTTGCTTTTGGCACATTTTCATGCCAAAAAAAAGAAGGCTGTTTATTTTCAACCGCCACAAACCAATGGGAGAAAAACCATGTCACATCATCACACCCCCGATTTTCAAACCGCTTTGGATGTGGGCCGCCCCCCCAATATCAAAAAGCTGTTTCCCCATTCCAAGGCATTGATTGTCAGCGGCAAATACATTGACCAGGCCATGCTCGAAAAAGGCAGATGCATGACCATTGCGGCCAACGGCAGAAATGCATTCGTTATCCGGGGCGCTCTGGCTGCGGCCCAGCAGGCCAATGCCGCCATCATCATCGAAATCGCCCGGTCCGAAGGCGGCACCAATGCATACTGCGCCGTCAATCTGTGGAATATCGCCCGACAGACCGATGCATTCATGAACGAGCTGGGCATCACCATACCGGTGGCCATCCATGCGGATCATTTCGGCATCAAGACTCCGGCGGACATCGAGCCGGGCAAAACCGAAATCACTTCCCTGTTTGATGCAGGCATCACTTCCATTGCCATTGATGCCTCCCATATGCCCGATGACCAGAACCTGCTGGCCAATCTGGAACTGGCATCGTTTGTCCCGAACTGGGCCGGTCTGGAAACCGAGGTGGGAGAAATCAAAGGCAAACTGGGCTTATCCACGGCCCGGGAAGCCCTGTTTCTGATCCAGGGCCTGAACGCCCACGGCATTTTTCCGGACTGGATCGCTTTGAACAACGGAACCACCCACGGCATCGAGCAAAGCGATGCCGGTATTGACGTCCCATTGACCGCACAGATCCATGACGCCCTGGCCCCTTATAAGGTATCCGGGGCTCAGCACGGCACTTCGGGCAACAGCTCGGACCGGCTCCGGCAGATCGCTGAACAGACCTGCACCACCAAAGCCAATGTGGCCACGGCCCTGCAGATGATTTCCTGGGGGGTTCAGGTCAATGACTATGGGAATGCCATTTTAGACGACGCCGGCCGGTTTATCAAACAGCCGGACAAAGGCGTGGATGAAACCATGTGGCAGCAGATGCTGACCTATGCCAAAGACCAGGGGCTCACCGGCGGCAATTTCAAAAAACTCAATGCGCCGTTTGAAAACCGTTTTATGGCCCAGCCTAAAGAGATCCGCGACCGCATGGCCAATGGAGTCCAGGCGTTTGTGTATACACTGCTCACAGATGTATTCAATGCGTCTGACACGGCGGACATTGTTTTGTCCCATATTCTGGAAACCCGGTCTTATGACCCCGGGGTTAAATCAGGAACCATTGAATCCGTCGAGGAATGGACCGAAGAAAAAATCAGGAAAAATGCGGCAACGATCAGTTCAAACAAAGGTCCTGAAGGGGATTTTGACGATTGAGACGCTTGGGAGATATGTGATTGCAAATACCTGCCTATCAGATTCAAAATGTATTGCGGCTTTATTTCAAGCAGCTGGGTGAAGGAAAAATCCTGGAAAAATCAGGCCGTTTTGTGATGTCATCCGATACTCCCCGGGCGATTTCCTCGGAAGGGACCCGACAAACCATTATCGATAAAGTCGCAGCAGGAATTGCGGAAAAAATCATCTCAGAAGCGGCAGGGCCGCTGACTCCATTAACCGGCAGACAGATCCCTCTGTCTGCCGGGAAGCCCGGTCATAACCGGGACAAAATACACTTCACCTATCTGCTCATAGACCGGCATAACACACAAACCCTGCGAACTGCCAAAGACATTCACCCTCATCCGGGTCACGCTTTCTCAACCGACTGATTGTTTTCATGGACTTTTTTGGCCCGGGTCCAGAAAACATTTTTTTCCGATGCGGACAGGGCACCAAGGGATATTTTTTTTTCAGCCAAATCCGCTTCCATCAACCGAAACCGACCTTCAAACTTGGCTGTGGCCCGGGACAGGGCTGTTTCAGGATGGAACCCGGCAAACCGGGCCACATTCACCAGAGAAAACAAAATATCACCGAACTCCAGCATGATTGCATCTTCGTCTTTTTGTTCCAGGGCAGATTCAAATTCAGCCATCTCACTTTTCACCGTGTCCAGAACCTGGTGAATATTTTCCCAGTCAAACCCTTTTTTAACTGCGGATTTAGACACCTTCATGGCCCGGACAAGCCCGGGCATGCCCTTGGGAACATCATCCATGGCAGATAAACGGGGGACTGCGTTTTTTTCCCGGGTCTTGATCCGCTCCCACTGATCCAGCAATTCAGTCCGGGTCTTTACCACGGCATCGCCATACACATGGGGGTGCCGGCGGATCATTTTTTCTCTAACTGCGTCCATCACCCGGGACATGGGGATCTGTCCGGAGTCATGAAATATCTCCATGAGAAATACAATCTGAAACAGCACATCCCCCATCTCTTCACAGGTGTTTTCAAGATCCAACTCAGCTAGGGCCTGCTGAAGTTCATACACCTCTTCCGCCAGACATTTCCACATGGTGACCGGGGTCTGGCGCCGATCCCATTCACACCCGTTTTTTCCCCGCAATGTCCGAATCACTTCCAGAACCGGGGCCAATGATTCCAATGGGATCTTCCTCCTTTGTCTGTGCATTTTCCACGTTGGTTTTATTCAGCCGCTCCAGAAAATCAATCCGAAAATTTCTGGAGATAAACAGGGTCATGGTCCGGGAGATCTTCGCCAGATACGGAGCGGTTTCAGATCGGGTCATCATGGAGGAAGACCCGGCCGACACAAACGTCGTCAGCATAATGAACAACACCGAAACGATTAAAACACCTTTGGCTGTTCCGAAAACCAGGCCAAAGGTCCGGTCCACCCACCCTAAAAACACCACATGCATCAATTTGCGGATCAGTGCGGCCGTCAGTCCCACCAGAATTACAATACCGCAGAACAGCACACCAAAACTGATTAGATGCCGGATTGCAGGGGTTTGAACCAGAAAATCCAGATGGGGTGACAGGATCCAGTAATAGGTGAATGCCCCGTAAAATCCGGCGATCACTGCCACGATTCCAGACATTTCCCGGATCAATCCCCGGAACACCCCCCGAATCATGCAGAACAGAACGATCACCAGAACCATCAGATCAAAGCCGTTCATGGGTCCCCTTTCAATCGCATGTTTATGACGTGTCAACAAATAACAACTCCGCTGGTTTGCCGTCAAGATTTTTATTGACCTTTTTTCAAATTCAATGCACCCTAGCACCCATGACAACCCTTGAGTTTGACAACATATCCATCGCCCGGCAATTGTTTGGATTCCACAATACCCATCTGGAAAAAATTGCCAAACGGTTCACGATCACCATTCATTCAAGAGGCGGATCCGTCACCCTTTCCGGGCCGGCACCGGAAGTACGCCAGGTCCATTCTCTGCTGACCCAGCTGTATTTGATTTTCAAAAAAAAGATTTCAATGGAACCCGGGGATATGGATGCAGCCATCGCTTTGATCAAAAAAGATCCGGATGCCCGGCTGGAAACCCTGTTTATGCACACGGTGTACACGACCGCCAGAAACAAACCGATTCGCCCCAGAAGCCTGAACCAGGTCAAGTATGTCAAGGCCATTGAAACCAAAGACATCCTGTTTGCCATCGGCCCTGCCGGTACCGGAAAAACCTATCTGGCCATGGCCATGGCTGTGGCGGCCTTTGCCAGAGGGGATGTCCGCAAAATCATCCTCACCCGCCCGGCTGTGGAAGCCGGCGAAGCTTTGGGCTTTCTGCCCGGTGATCTGGCCGAAAAAATCAATCCCTATCTGCGGCCTTTATATGACGCTTTGTATGACATGCTTGAATTTGAAAAAGCCCGGACGTATATTGAACAGGAAATCATTGAGATCGCCCCCATTGCATTCATGCGGGGCAGAACTCTGAACAATGCATTTATCATTCTGGACGAGGCCCAGAACACAACCTCCCAGCAGATGAAAATGTTTTTAACCCGAATCGGATACGGTTCCAAGGCCATCGTGACAGGAGACATCACCCAGATCGATTTGCCCGGCGGCAAAAAATCCGGTCTGGTGGAAGTCAGAAAGATCCTCTCCCACATCAAAGGAATCGAATTCATTCATTTTTCCAGGGATGATGTGGTCCGGCACCAGCTGGTTTCCGATATTATCGATGCCTATGAAAAAAACAAAGATTAATACCTGGCTGGATTCGGTCAGACACTTTATTTTGTCCACACCCTACCTGTTGTGGGCCATGTTGCTGGGCATTACGCTGTTGTTCACTTTTTCCCAGACACCGGAACAGCAGCAGATCACCGATGCCTATACAATCGGAGATGTGGCCCAGCGGGATATCAAAGCGCCCAGGGACATCCTGGTGGAAGACCGGGAAGTGTCTGAAGAACGCCGCGGCCAGGCCCGGAATGCGGTTCGGATCGTGTATGATCTGGATGCGGATCTGCTGCCCCGAATTCAGGCCCATATTGAAGATGCCATGACAATCGGCCGATCCCTGTTTGAACCGGGATCGGCCCGAAAAACTGAAGATGAAACACCGGCCAGAGACACCCTGGACCCTACCTTTGCCATGGTCCTGGAAACCAAACCCCTATTCGAAGAAAAACTGGGCATCGTGATCAGTGAAGGGGCATATTCCATCCTGCACAAACACCGGTTTGATCCAAACATCACCCAAAAAATTCAAACCATCATGGACAAGGTGCTTTCCAACGGGGTGGTGGCCAACAAGGAACTTCTCCTGGAACAGGAACACAAAGGCATTGTCCTGCGAAACATCAAATCCAACGAAGAACAGGTCGTCAACAATCTCAAGGTGTTCTACGGACCGGACCAGGCCAAGGCCATGGTCAGAATCGAAGGAGAACCCCTGCTCAAAAAGGTCAACTACACCCTGACAAACCTGATCGTGGATATCTGCCAGCGACTGCTCCAGCCCAACATTTTCATGAACAAAAACGAGACCCAGGCCCGGATCCTGTCGGCCCAGGCCACCATCAAACCGGTCATGTACCAGATCAAGGCCGGAGAAATGATTGTCCGGGAAGGCGAACGGATCGACAAGACCCGGCTGATCAAACTCAATGCCCTGCAGGAACAGACCGTTGTCAAAACCATTTACGTGTCCGCCACCGGGGTTGCGCTGATCACGTTCACCCTGCTGCTGGTATCCTATCTGCTGTTTTTCAGGCACCATACCGCCCTGGAAAACGACCACAACAAACACATGATTTTTATGGCCCTGGGGCTGGTCCTGTATTTAGGCGCGGTCAAACTGTCCACCTATCTGGTTCAGTCTGCAGATCCGAGTCAGGCATGGGATCTGATGTCCGCTTCTTTTTTCATGGCCATCCCGCTGCCGGCCGCTGCCATGATCTGCTGCCTGTTTCTGGGATTCAGTATCGCCATTTATTTTTCCCTGGTGCTGTCCGTTCTGGCGAGCATTTCTTTTGGCGGCAGTTTCGAAGCATTCATCTTTTTTCAGTTAAGCTGCGGTATGGCCGCGTTCTGGGCTCAGGCCCGGCAGACCCGTAAAAACTTCATCATGACCGGCGTCAAACTGGCAATTTTCAATTCATTTCTGGCCATAGCGCTCGGTTTTTATTCCCTGACCCAGCCCGATCCGATGATCCTGGCAAGAGAAGTAATCATCGCGTTCTGCGGCGGAATTTTTTCCGCTGTGCTGACCATCGGGTTCTGTCCATTGATTGAGATCGTTTTTGACTACACCACTGAAGCCAAGCTGCTGGAACTGGCCAACCTGGATCAGCCTTTGATCAAAAAACTGATGATCGAAGCTCCCGGCACTTATAACCACAGCGTGATCGTGGCCACCCTGGCGGAAGCGGCTGCGTCCGCCATTCAGGCCAACAGTCTCAAAGCCAAGGTCATGGCGTATTACCATGACATCGGAAAGCTGGACAAGATCATGTATTTCATTGAAAACCAGGCCGATGGCAAAAACCGGCACGACAAACTTTCTCCGTCCATGTCTGCGCTCATTCTCATCCAGCATGTCAAAAAAGGGGTGGAACTGGCCAAAACCCATAAACTGGGCAATGAAATTATCGAAGGCATCACCCAGCACCACGGCACCTCGTTGATCAAGTTTTTTTACAACAAGGCGTTAAAAAGTGGAAAAGACAATATTAACGAAGAAAATTTCAGGTATCCCGGCCCCAAACCCCAGACCCGGGAGACCGGTATTGTCATGCTGGCGGATGTAGTGGAAGCGGCGGTGCGGGCCCTGGACCGGCCCACACCTTCCAGAATCCGGGGACGGGTCAAAGGACTGATCAACGATATTTTTGCCGACGGTCAGCTGGAGGAATGCGAACTCACCCTCAAGGACCTGCATCAGATCGCCAAAAGCTTCAACAATATCCTGACCAGTATTTATCACAGCCGTATTGAATACAAAGAAACAGATAAACCCCAGGAAAAGAAAAAAGAAAAAAATGACAGCACTTCAGATACTGATCGAGAACCGTCAAAAAGCAATGTTGTCCACCCCGGTGCTGCGCAAAAAGACCGAACTGATCTTAAACGCCTTGGGCTGTAACCACCATGAGATCTCCATCGTGATCATGGATGACGCGCAGATAAAGGACCTCAACCACAGTTTCCGGGGCATTGACCGCCCGACCAATGTGCTGTCCTTTCCCATGCAGGAAGGAGAATTTTCAGACATTACCCCCGGACTGCTGGGGGATGTGGTCATCTCCGCCCAGACTGCGGTCAGAGAAGCTCAGGAAGCCAGCATCACCCTGGACGAAAGAATGTCCCAGCTGCTGATTCACGGCATTCTGCATCTGGTGGGATTTGATCATGAAACAAGTGAGGCGGACGCGGATACCATGGAAATCAAAAGTTATGAACTGTTAAGACTGGTTGAGCCCAACCCGGATCTGGCTGCATTTTAACCAAAGATCCGGCAGCATTGTGAAAATCAGGAAAGGAAGGATAAAATGGCAGAACTGGCTGTAAATGTAGATCATGTGGCCACCCTGCGCCAGGCCCGGGGCATTGACTATCCGGATCCAATCGCTGCGGCGGTGGCTGCGGAAACCGCAGGTGCGGACGGCATTGTGGTCCATTTGAGAGGAGACCGCCGCCATATCCAGGAGCGGGACGTCCGTCTGCTCCGGCAGATCGTCCAGTCCAGACTCATTCTGGAAATGGCCGCCACCAGTGAAATGCTGGGAATCGCCCTGGACATCATGCCGGATACCGTCACACTGGTGCCGGAAAAAAGAGAAGAGCTGACCACGGAAGGGGGGCTGGATCTGATCAGCCATCAGGATCACATCCAGGATGCGGTCTCCACCCTGAGAAACGCCGGAATTCAGGTGTGTATTTTCATTGACCCGGACCTGGATCAGATCAAAATCGCCCACAAGATCAACGCGGACATGATCGAAATCCACACCGGCGCATTTTGTGATGCGGAAACCCGGGCTGAAGCCCGGCGGGAATTCGACCGCATCGTGGATGCGGCCAAGATCGGGACCAAGCTCAAGCTCGGGGTCAATGCCGGTCACGGCATCTGTTACAACACCATCAAAGCCTTTGCCGGGCTTCATGAAATCCGGGAGTTTTCCATCGGGCACAGCATTGTATCCAGGGCTGTACTCACCGGTATGGACCGGGCGGTAAGGGATATGAAAAAGCTGATTCAGAATCTGGGGCAGGCCCCTGTGTAATGTCCCAGGCCCCTTATTCCAGCAGTCCGGACAGGACTGCGGCCCGGGTCACGCCATGCTCGTTGTTTGATACCGACAGCCGGACGCCGGTATCAAACTCCGCCGGGGCATTGGCCACCCAGAATTTCTGCCCGGCCCAGTCCATCAGATCCTGATCATTGTAGTCATTGCCCACCGCCACCACCCGGGACTGAGGGATATCCAGCTGTCGGGCCAGCCAGGCTGCGGCATGGCTTTTGGAGACCCGGGGATGAAACACTTCGATCCATACGGACTGATGATCCAAAGGAGATGTGGCATGCACCACACTGTAACCGGACAATGAGGCCTGTATTTCCGCCACCTGTGCCAAAGACACTTTCGGGGGCATCACCGCCAGCACCTGGGTGGCGGTTTCAAATACCGGGGTGTCCGCGGTCAAAGGGCTGGCAAAGGATTGATACAGGACAATCCGCTGAAAAAAATCCGGATTGTCCCGGCCATGGGACCGGAACATGAAATAGTGGGTATCCGGGATGGCATTGTGAACCATATAATCCAGCTGCATCTGTTCAAAACAGGCGGTGATGTGCATCACATCCGACCGGGAAATGGGCAGATCCCGGATAATTTCATTTTTTTTGAACTTCAGCACGCCCGCACCTGTGGAAAAAATCAGAAAATCCAGGGGCCATGAATCCGTATCCATGTCGATTTGTGCCAGGGCCCGGTGAAAGGAATACAGGCTCCGGCCCGTGGCCGCAACCACCACAACGCCTTTGGCTCTCAACCGGGCCAGGGTATCCAGGTCCTGGTGGGAGACGGTCTTGTCATCCGTGAACAAGGTCCCGTCAAGGTCGGTGACAAACAGGTGCCGGTCCGTCACAATCCTATTTTTTCTTTTTATTCAGGGCTTCCATTAGAACACGTTCCATGGTGCCCACGGGTCTGTCTTTTTTATTGCCGGCAAACTGTTTCCAGTCTTCGACGTCTTTCTGGTCCGGTGGTGCCAGGGAGATACGTCTGTTTTCCTCATCCACCTGCTGCACCAGGACCTGGACCGCATCCCCGGGTTTGAGCGCATCATACAATTTGGTATCTGCGGCATTGCGAAGGACCGATACCGGCATCAGGCCGGTGACCCCGGGTTCCAGGCCGATGAACAGGCCGAAGCTTTCCCTTTTTTCCAGCCGGCCGTCCATGATATCACCGGATTTGTACCTGACACTGATCCCGGTCCAGGGATCTCCCAGGGCATCCTTGATGCTCAAAGATACCCGTTTGGCATCCATGTCAATGGACTTGATCACCACCTGGACGTCCTGCCCTTTTTCCACCACCTCTTCGGGCCGGGTCACACGCCGGGTATGGCTCATTTCGCTGATGTGCACCAGGCCGTCCACCCCCGGGGCGATCTCCACAAACGCCCCGAAATTGGTGATTCGCATCACTTTTCCGCTCACCTGATCTCCGGGTTTGAACGCGGCATCCACGCTTTCCCAGGGGTCTGTGGCCGTCTGTTTCAGGGACAAAGAAATTTTGGGCAGGTCCTGGCCGTCCTGGGGTATGATGCTCAGCAGCTTTACCAGCACTGTGTCTCCCGGTTTCACCACTTCATCCGGTTTTTCCACCCGGGACCAGCTCAGCTCGGAGATGTGGGCCATGCCTTCCACACCCGGGGCCAGCTCGATGAACGCGCCAAAAGGCATGAGCCGGGTCACCTTGCCCTGAAGCGTATCCCCCTGGGACACATCCGCAAAAAACGCCTGCCGGGCCGCCTTAATTTCTTCATTGAGCAGGCTTCGGCGGGAGATGACAATGTTGCGCCCGTTTTCCTCATACCGGGTTACCAGAAACCGGAGGGTCTGGTCCACAAAATCTTCCGGGGTTTCCACATAATTGACATCCATCTGGCTCACCGGACAGAATGCCCGTTTCCCCAGGATGTCCACGGAGAATCCCCCTTTGATCACTTCGGTCACCTTGCCTTCCACCGGGGTCCGGCTCTGCACCGCGTCTTCCAGGAGTGCGGCTTTGCCAGCCCCGGAAATGGCTTTGGAAAGGATGATCTCACTTTCACTCAAAGACACCACATACAGGGTCAAAACATCTCCGGCCTGAAAAGGGAACTCGCCGTTTTCGTCCAGCAGTTCCTGCTTTTCCACCACACCATCGCTTTTGGTACCAGTATCGATATACACATGGGTCCGGCCCACGGATATGATTTTTCCTTCCACCATATCCCCGGGGGCCAGCTCCTGGCCCAGGTTGTCATTATAGGATTCGAAAAGTTCCTCAAAACTCATTTCCCCGTCATCCTGATCCGGGGTGTCATCAAATTTTTCCGTCATGCATCTTCTCCAAACAGGCGGTTTATAAACATCTGCCTGACTAACTATACTTTACACGCACGGGTGTAAAGCAAAAAAACAATTATGATCCTTCCGTCCTGACCCGCGCCAGAATCTGTTCTGCCAGTTTTTCAGTAATTCCGGGCAATGATGTCAATTCATCCACGGATGCGGCTTTAAGACTTTCCAGACCTTTGAACCGCTGCAGCAGCAGTTTTTTTCTTTTGGGTCCCACACCGGGGATGGCATCGAACACCGACAGGCGGCCCCGTTTTTTCCGGCGTTTGCGCTGAAACGTGACGGCAAACCGGTGGGCCTCGTCCCGTACCTGCTGAAGCAGAAACAGGCCTTGCTTGAACGAAGCCGTGTTCAAAGGATTGGACCGGCCCGGCACATAGATTTTGTCCATGTCCTCCCCTTTGGCCTCATCTTTTTTGGCCAGACCTGCCACGGCAAACCGGTCCGCCAGGTTCAGCGCTTTGAGCACGGCCACGGCCATGCCCAGCTGGCCCTTCCCCCCGTCCACCACCAGCAGGTCCGGAAAATCCATCTCTTTTTCCGTTTTTGAAAACCGCCGGGTCAGCACCTGGGTCATGCCGGCATAATCATCGGGCCGGTCCATATCCCGAAGTATATAACGTCGATACGCATCCTTATCCGGCCGGCCCCGGGTGAACACCACCATGGACGACACCGGGTCTTGACCGGCCAGGTGAGAATTGTCAAAACATTCGATGCGGTCCGGCATCCGGTCCATTTTCAGCAGCACCTGGACCTGGGTTACGGCAGACTGAGCCGCTTCCGTCTTGATCCGCAGTTTTTCCAGCTCCCGGGCGGCATTGACGTCAGCCATTTCCACCAGCCGACGTTTCTCCCCTCTCATGGGCACATGCATGGTCACTTTTCGATGCTTTTGCTCAGACAACCTGGATGCCAGCACATCCATGTTTTCGATTCCTCTGTCCAAAAGCACGGCATCGGGCAGAAACCGGGTCACATCATAATACTGCCATAAAAAGGCCCGCAAAATTTCATGGGATTCCTTGAACCCCGGGTCCACCGGGTAGTGCACCGTGTCAATGAGCCGGCCGGACCGGACGATCATCATGGTGATGACGGCCATGTCATTTTCAACGGCCAGGGCCAGGACATCCCTGTCTTTGAGATCTGCGGCCACCACCACCTGTTTTTCCAGAATATGGGTCATGGCGGTCACAGCATCCCGCTTCTGGGCCGCTTTTTCAAATTCCAGGGCATGGGCATGGGCCTGCATCTGGGCTTTGAGTTTCTGGATCACCTGACCGGACCGGCCCTTGAGAAAAAGCACCGCATCTTTGACATGCTGTTTATATTCCTGTTCATCCACTTTCAGGCAGCAGGGTCCCAGACAGGCGTTGATCTGATAGTTCAGGCAGGGCCGGGACCGGTTTTTGAACTGGGTGCTCCGGCATTTCCGGAGTTTGAAAATTTTCTGAATCTGACCCAGGGTCTGGTTCACGCTCCGGGACGAAGAATAGGGCCCGAAATACAGGGCCGCATCGTTCTGGATCCGCCGCACCCGCTGGATCGCGGGAAACGGCTCGGTCATATCAATGCGCAGCAGGGGATAATTTTTGCCGTCTTTGAGCAGCACATTATACCGGGGCCGGTATTCCTTGATCAAATTGGATTCCAGAATAAAGGCCTCGTGATCCGATGCCGTGATGATCACATCGAAATCCCGGACCATGGCCAGCAGGGCCGCGGTTTTGCCGTCCGTGTGGTCCTGCCGGGAAAAATAGGATCCCAGGCGTTTTTTCAGGTCCTTGGCTTTTCCCACATAAATGATTTTTTCTTTGGCATCTTTCATCAGATACACCCCGGGCGCATGGGGGGCCTGATGATATTTTTCTGTCAGATCAGCGCGCATCACCCTTTATCCGCCGTTAAAACGGCACCATGTCCGTGAGCTGCCGGATCTTGTCCCGAAACACCGCAGCCTGTTCAAACTCCAGGTTTTCCGCGGCTTTTTTCATCTTGTATTCCAGATCCCGGATCAGATCTTCCAGATCGATGTCATCCCCGTCATAGGCTTTTATATCTTCGTGCACCGAAGGCGTTTCCTGCCCGGAACCCGCCGTATCCGATGCCGGATATTTAAACACATTGAGTTGTTTTTGAATGGTGGCCGGCACGATATGATGGGCCTCATTATAGGCTTGCTGGATTTTCCGGCGGCGCCGGGTTTCGGCCAGGGCTTTTGTCATGGACTTGGTTTCTTTTTGTGCATACATGATTACCCGGCCGTACATGTTCCGGGCAGCCCGGCCGAAAATCTGGATAAAGGACCGGAACGACCGCAGAAACCCTTCCTTATCCGCATCCAGAATCGCCACCAGAGACACCTCGGGAATATCCAGGCCTTCTCTGAGCAGATTGATGCCGATGAGCACGTCAAACAACCCCCGGCGCAGATCCTGAATGATCTCGATCCGCTCCATGGTCACAATGTCTGAATGCAGGTATTTGACCTTGATCCCCAGGTCCGCATAATATTCAGTCAAATCTTCGGCCATGCGCTTGGTCAAAGTGGTCACCAGGACCCGTTCATCCGCTTCCACCCGTTTGATGATCTCCTGGTACAGGTCATCCACCTGGGTTGTGGCATCTCTCACCTGGACTTTCGGATCCAGAAGCCCGGTGGGCCTGACAATCTGTTCCGCCACCCGGATGCCGGCCTTTTCCAGCTCATAGTCCGCAGGCGTGGCTGACACATAGATGATCCGGGAGGTGCGGGCCGAGAACTCATGAAAGGCCAGGGGCCGGTTGTCCACGGCCGAAGGCAGGCGGAATCCGTATTCCACCAGAGTCAGTTTCCGGGACCGGTCCGCCTTGTACATGCCTGCCAGCTGGGACACGGAAATATGGCTTTCATCAAAAAACAGCAGAAAATCATCCGGCATATAATCCAGCAAAGTGGGCGGCGGCTCCCCCGGCTGCCGGCCAGTGAGATGCCGGGAATAGTTCTCGATGCCGGTGCAGTATCCGATCTCGTTGAGCATTTCCATGTCATACCGGGTCCGCTCTTCCAGACGCTGGGCCTCCACCAGCCGGTTTTCAGCCCGGAGATGGGCCAACCGTTCTTCCAGTTCCGCAAAAATCGCTTCCACCGCCCTTTTCCGGGTCTGGCTTTTGGTCACATAATGGGAGGCCGGATAGATGGCGGTCTGGTCAAAGGTGTGAAGCACCTCTCCTTTGAGGGGATCGATCTCACAGATCTCCTCGATCACGTCCCCGAAAAAATCGATGCGAACGGCCCGGTCTTCCTCATACGCCGGAAAAACTTCCACCCGGTCCCCCCGGACCCGGAACACGCCCCGGTGAAAATCGGTATCATTTCTCGTGTACTGGATCTCCACCAGTTTCCGGATCAGTGTGTCTCTGGAGATCTCCATATCCCGGGCCAGGGTGATACGCAGATCCAGGTAATCCTCCGGCGCTCCCAGCCCGTAAATGCAGGACACCGATGCCACCACGATGACATCCCGACGGGCCAGCACCGACCGGGTGGCGGAATGACGCATTTTGTCGATGATGTCGTTGATGGAGGAATCTTTTTGAATATAGGTGTCGCTCGACGGTACATAGGCTTCAGGCTGGTAATAGTCGTAATAGGACACAAAATATTCCACACAGTTGTCCGGAAACAGCAGCTTGAATTCATTGTAGAGCTGGGCTGCCAGGGTCTTGTTGGGCGCAATGATCAGGCTGGGTTTTTCCACTTCGGCAATGATATTGGCCATGGTGAATGTCTTGCCGGACCCGGTCACGCCTAAAAGCACCTGGTGCGGTTCATTGGCCTTCACCCCTTGTGTCAGATATTCAATGGCTTTGGGCTGATCCCCGGTGGGAGAAAACGATGATTTTAGATGAAACAGACTCATGAATTTACAGGCCTTTCACTGCACGGACGTTTCTTTGTCCGGCCGCCTGGGCCAGGCGCTGAGTACCCCCTGGAGCAGAATGGCCAGGGGAATGGCAAAGAACACCCCCCACACCCCCCAGATTCCGCCGAAAAAAAGCACCGCCACGATAATGGCGATGGGATGCAGGTTCACCACCTCGGAAAACAGAAGCGGCACCAGCACATTGCCGTCCAGCATCTGGATAATCAGGTAGGCCAGGATGATCCAGGCCAGGTCCCCGGTCCACCCGAACTGGAAATACGCCACCAGGGCCACAGGAAACGTCATGACCGCGGCCCCGATATAAGGCACCAGCACGGAAATCCCCACCAGAAAGGCCAGGAGCAGCGAAAATTCGAGTCCCATGAAAATAAACGTCAGATAAGTCGCACCCCATACCAGCAGAATCTCCCAGAACTTGCCCCGGATAAAATTGCCCAGCTGGACATCCACACCCTGCCACACCCGGCTGGCCAGGCCCCGCTCCCGGGGCAGATGCCGCCGGATCCATCCCATGAGCTTGTCCTTGTCCTTGAGAAAGAAAAACACCAGCAGCGGCATCAGCACGATATACACCACCAGGGTGATGACCCCCACCACTGAAGACAGGGTCTGGCG
>JAIPDL010000078.1 GCA_021737695.1 Desulfotignum sp.
CTGACTTCATTGATATAATAGCCCTTGTTGGATTCATGCCGGACGATGTTAAGAAATTCCAGCCACTTCAATGCCTGGATCACCGGCGTCATGCTGACCCCGATTCGTGTGGCCAGGTCCTTGTATTTGATTTTCTGGCCCGGCTGGATTTCATTGTAGAACAGCATCTGCCGGATCGCCATATATGCTTTGAACGTCAGATCCGATTTGTTCCGGGTTGTTTGTGTCTGCACCATATATGTCCTCATCGTGAAGCCCGGCAAAAAAACTTGACACGCCGCACTGGTTTTGGTAGGGGGATATATTTTATAAAATAATAAATTAAATAGTTAATGAAATAAACGTTGTCAAGGGTTTTCCGGGTGCTGAACCGGGCAAAATCAATATTTGCGAAAAGAATTTGACGGCCCTGCCCTGACGGACAGCGCGATTCATGGGATAATCCGGCAGATAGTCCGGGTATGTCATACAAGCGGGTTAATTTTATGGGAAAGGAAACAGAGATGAAAAAAGCGAAGATCGGTCTGACAATGTTATTTCTGGTGTGTTTGCTGGTGCTGCCGGGTGCGGGTATGGCTGATGATACCCGGTTGACGACACCGGCCACATTGACCTGGGTGGCCGGGGGTGTGGGCGGAGGCTGGTATGTTCAGGCCGGCGGTATTGCCAGGATGATCACGGAAGCCGAACCCAAACTTATTTTAAAAGTGGTGCCGGGCGGTGGCGTGGTGAATCCGGTGCGGGTGTCCAGGGGCAAGGATGACTTAGGATGGGGAATTACGTTTGTGGATAAAATGGCATTTAAAGGGATGGCGCCCTTGTTTAAAACCGCCAATCCCAATGTCAGATCCCTGGGGGGCATATTCGGCACCTATTATATCCATTTTGTGTCAGGCAAAGACCAGGGTATTCAGACCCTGTCCGAAATGGCGGACATGGTCAAGGCCGGCAAGTCCATCAAGGTGGCCATGCCCATGAAAGGGACCTCAGACCTGCCGTTGATCGAAAATATCCTCGATTTTTACGGGATCTCTTCCCAGGACATCGACAAGGCGGGCGGCAAGATATTCCAGGCCGGGTATGCCGATATGATCAGCCTTTACAAAGACCGGCATGTGGATTTCGTCTTTACCCATCTGGCCCTGCCGGCCGCAGCCATCACCGAGATGATGGTCAGCCGTGCCAGCACCCTTCTTTCGGTTTCAAACGACTGTATCGATACCCTGGCCAATGACCTGGGAACCCTGCCCACCGCTTCGGGAAAACAGATTATCCCTTCGGATACCTACAAGGGCCAGGCAACGGATGTCTCCACCGTGGTGAGTACGGGCGAACTGTTGATCGGCAGCCATGTGTCGGATGCTGTGGCATATACCATCACCCGGATTTTATGTGACCAGGTGGAGGAACTCCATGCCATCAACAACGCCAACCAGACCTTTATCCCGGAACAGGGATGGGCCAATGTGGCGGTTCCCCTGCATCCGGGCGCAGAAACGTATTATAAACAAGCCGGATACATGAAATAGCAGCAAAGAAAAGGAGCGGTCCGGGTGAGAAAGTTATGGGGATGGAAAGGAGCAGTGATCGGCATATGGCTGACCGTGGTCTCGGTATTTGCCATTTACACGGCAACCTTCGGGGTCATGCAGCCACGGATTCAGCGGGGAGTTCATCTGCTGTTTTTGCTGCCCATGGCTTTTGTCCTGTTCCCTGCCGCCAAACGGTCCCCGGTTGACCGGATTCCGTTTTATGACTGGATTCTGGCATTTCTGGCACTGTTGCCGCCTGTTTACCTGATCCTGAACAATGATGTTTTGAGCATGCGCCTGGAATTTATCGATCCGTTGACCACACTGGAGATGGTGTTGGGAGGATTGAACATTGTGCTGCTGCTCGAGGCGATCCGCCGGGCCGTGGTCCCGGCCATGACCATTCTGATTGTGGTGTTTCTTTCATACCTGTATGCGGCCCCTTACATGAGCGGGGTGTTTTTTGCAAAACCCCTGCCATTGTCCGAACTCATCGAGATGCAGTACCTGATCACAGATACGGGTATTTATGGGGCCATCACCGGGATTTCCGCCACGTTTGTGGCCCTGTTTGTCATCTTCGGGGCCTTTATGGAGAGCACCCAGACCGGGAAATTTTTCACGGACCTGGCGTGCCGCCTGGCCGGGAGAAGCCGGGGCGGACCCGCCAAAGTCGCGGTGATCAGCAGTTCGTTTTTCGGGTCCATCAGCGGGGTGGCAGCGGCAAATGTCTATGCCACGGGCACCTTTACCATCCCCATGATGAAACGGCTGGGGTTTCGGCCCCAGTTTGCCGGGGCTGTGGAAGCGGTTTCCTCCAGCGGCGGGCAGTACATGCCGCCCATCATGGGGGCCGGGGCTTTTGTGATGTCCGAAATTACGGGCATCCCCTATCTGCAGGTATGTATTGCCGCGGCCCTGCCGGCACTGCTATACTACACCAGCCTGATCATCCGGGTCCATTTTATTGCGGTCAAGGACAATGTAAAAGGCATGAAGGAAGAGGACATGCTGGTCCCTGTTTCCGCCATTATCAGGGATACCTATCTGCTGCTTCCCATCGTGGGCCTGGTGGCCATGCTCTTGATGGGGTATTCGGTTTTCATGGGTGCCATGGGTGCCATTGTCAGTTCGTTTGTCATCAGTTTTTTTAAAAAGAAGACCGCCATGACACCGGTCAGACTGTTTGACGCCTTGAAATCGGCCGGGCAGAAGATGATCATGATCGCCCTGGCCTGTGCCGGTGCCGGCATGGTGGTGGCAATCGTCACCCATACCGGGCTGGCCCTGGGCATTGCCACTGTGATCAACCACTGGTCCGGGGGATTTCTGCTGCCGGCTTTGGTGCTGATCATGGGAACCTCTTTGATTCTGGGCATGGGCATGCCCTGTACCCCGGCCTATATCATCGCCGTGACCATCGGCGGGCCGGCCCTGGTGACCCTGGGCACGGATCTTCTGGCATCCCATCTGCTGGTTTTTTACTGTGCCATCCTGGCGGAAGTCACACCACCGGTGTGCATCCCTGCGTATTGTGCCGCGTCCATTGCCGGATCCAAACCGCTGCAGACCGGATTCGAGGCCTTTAAGCTGGCCATTGTGGCATTTTTGATTCCCTTGATTTTTATTTACAACCCGGCACTGCTTTTAAATGGCACCCTGGTGGAAATTATCTCCCTGGTGCTGGTGCTGCTCATTGCCGTTGTGTTTTTATCCGCCGCCCTCACCGGCTATTTTTTTACCATACTGAGCCTCTTTCAAAGGGCCATCATGGCAGCGGCCGCCATCGGGACGTTTGTTTTCTGTGCCCACCCGGACCTGGTGGGCCGGCCAGTGACTCTGGCAGCCGCCATCCTGGGAATTTTGGGATTTTTTGTGTGGCTTTTTCTGCGGTCCCGGGCAACGGCGCCTGTGACGGACAACACCTGAGTATGGCCGGGCTTGAAGAGGCGTAAAATCCATGGGGTCTGCAATTTCTCACATTGTGATCATCGGCGGTGGTGTCATCGGTACCTCCATTGCCTGGCATCTGGCTAAAAAAGCGGCCCGGGTCACTCTCATCGAATCCCATGACCTGGCATCCGGAAGCTCCGGGGCCTGTGATGGCCTGGTGTTCATGCAGTCCAAAAAGCCCGGTATCCACCTGGGTCTGGCCATGGAAAGCCTGAAGCGGTTTCATTTTTTGAAAAAAGAGCTGCCTGTGGACATCGAGTTCAGTCAGACCGGGGGCCGGGTGATCATCCAGACCCCGGCACAATATCCGGCCATGGAAAAATTTGTCAGGGAACAAAAGGATATCGGCCTGGAAGTCTGTCTTATGGATGCAAAACAAACCCTGGCAGCAGAACCGTTGTTATCATCTGATATTTACGGTTCCACCTGGTCTTCTCTGGATGCCAGGGTCAATCCCATTAATCTGACGCTGGGATTTGCACTGGGTGCGAAAAAAAATCATGCCCGGATCCTGACCCGGACAAAGGTGCTGGGAATTCACACCCAAAACAACCGGGTGACCGGGGTTGCCACCACACAGGGGGAAATTGCCGCGGATCTGGTGATCAATGCCGCCGGTGCCGGGGCCGGGCATATCGGTCAGATGGTGGGAATCGATCTGCCCATCGCGCCTAGACGGGGACAGATCGTGGTGACCCAGCCAGCGCGCCCCATGATTTCCAGTTGTATGATTTCAGCCGGATACATTGCCGTCAAATATGACCCGTCCCTGGCCGCAGAACAGGGAGAAGGCATGTCCATGGAGCAGACAGACAATGGAAACCTGCTGCTGGGATCCACCCGGGAATTTGCAGGGTTTTGCAGAGAAAACACCCTGTCGGGCATCCGCCGGATCATTTCACGGACCACGGAAGTGGTGCCGGCCCTGACACATCTTCAGGTGATCCGGACCTTTGCCGGTCTCCGGCCCTATACCCCGGACGGCCTGCCCATCCTGGGACCGGTGCCGTCCCTGGAAGGGTTTTTCATGGCAGCCGGCCACGAGGGAGACGGCATCGCCCTGTCACCGATTACGGGAGAACTGATGGCAGATATGGTTTTGGGACAAAAAACAGCCGTTTCTCTGGCACCGTTTTCTTTGGACCGGTTTATATCCCGGAAAGGACAGGCCCATGAATAACAGGGATACAGACCTGCGGATTGCCTGGGCCAACCGGGGCCAAAAAATTACCCTGCAGGTGGATGGAAATCCCTGTACAGCCTATGAAGGGGAAACCGTGCATGCCGCATTGCTGGCCAAAGGAATCCGTGCCTTGCGGATTGCCGGAAAAACCGGTGAGCTCCGGGGAATTTTCTGCGGCATGGGCATCTGCTATGAATGCCGGGTCACCATCAACGGTGTTCCGGACCAACTGGCCTGCATGACCCTGGCAACCGACGGCATGCAGATTGAAACCCGATGACGCAGATTGGATCTCGGTGAAATGAGGCGGTCGTGAAACAGGCGTATGATGTCGTGATCGTGGGCTCCGGAGTCGCTGGTATTGCCGCGGCCAATACCCTGGCCGGTCATGGCCTGGAAATCCTTGTCATTGACGAGAACCCCCAGGCCGGGGGCCAGATACTCAGACAACACTGCCGGGTTACAGACGGGTTCTGGGAATTTGACCCGCGTCTGGACAGATCCGGCAGGACGGTGTCAACTCAAAGAATCGTTCAAAGCCTGAGACCGGTCCGGCGGCCCAAAGGGATTACCTGTGTGCATCAGGCCCGGGTACTGGGCATTTTCCCGGACCGGCAACTGCTGGTTCATGTGCCGGACTCCCTGGGTCCGGGCGGTTCAGGACCCGGACATGTGCTCGGGATTGATGCCGGTTACCTGTTGCTGGCCACGGGAGCCAGGGAGCGCTTTTTGCCGTTCAAAGGATGGACCCTGCCCGGGGTGATGTCTTTGGGGGCGGCCCAGATTCTGATGAAAAGTGCGGGTGTTCTGCCGGCCCGGCACACCCTGATTGCCGGCACCAGTCCGCTTCAAATGGTGCTGGCCCTGGAGATTCTCAAAAACAAGGGAAACGTGACCGCGGTTCTGGATGAGACCCATTTTGCTAAAAAACTGGGCCTGCTGCCGCTTTTGAAACACCATTGGGTCCTGGCAGGGGAGGGAGCCATGCAGATGCTGGGTCTGATGATTCGAAAAGTGCGGTTCCGCCAGGGAGTCCGGGTGATGGAAGCCAGAGGGAAAAATGAATTGTCAACGGTCGTGACCGCTGACCTTGACAAAAAGGGAAACCCGATTTCCGGCTCATTTCAGATCTATTCCCCAGAGGCTCTGGCCGTGGGACACGGGTTTTGCCCCAACATCGAGCTGCCGGTCCAGGCCGGCTGCGCCCTGGATTACGATGCCGACCGGGGCGGGTGGGTGGTCCGGGTGGATCATGCCCTTGAAACATCGGTGGCTGCCGTGTATGCCGCCGGAGAGATCACCGGCATTGCCGGGGCGGGTAAATCCTTTGTGGAAGGGAAACTGGCTGCGGTGTCAATTCTGGAAAAACTGGGGAAAACACCGGGGCCGGATCGGTATGCGCAAAAACTGGTCCGGATGCAGAAACAGCAGCTGGGCTATGCATCATTTTTGAATCAGCTGTGCCAGGTGCCTTCGTCCGCTTATGAGGCCATTGACGATGATGTCCTGATCTGCCGGTGCGAAGAGATCTCCATGGGAGAGATCAGAAAACAGATTGCCAAAGGGTTTGGGACGACAGGCAGCCTGAAAAAAGCTACCCGATGCGGCATGGGACGGTGCCAGGGCCGGATCTGCCAGCCGGTTCTGTTTGACATCCTCCTGGCCCTGACCGGCCAGACCCCGGACCAGACCGGCAGCCCTTCTTGCCGGGCCCCGGTGAAAAATGTTCCCATGGCAGCGTTTTTAGAATCATGACCCTTCATCCCAAAGCAGGGTTACCAAGCGATCCTTTTATGGGGATCCTGATGCTGGACACGACCTTTCCCAGAATCATCGGGGATATCGGAAATCCGCAGACATTTGATTTTCCGGTGCGGTATTGCACGGTGAAAGGGGCCACCCCGGAACGGATTGTGGTCCGGGCGGACAAAGCCATGATCCAGCCGTTTGTGGCAGCCGGCCGGGACCTGATCCGGGAAGGGGCCGTTGCCCTGGCCACTTCCTGCGGGTTTCTGGCCCTGTTTCATAAAGCCCTGGTGGCGGCTTTGCCGGTTCCGGTGTTTTCTTCCTCCCTGCTCCAGGTGCTTTTGGCGCAAACGCTTTTACAGGACGGCCAGAAAGTGGGGATTCTGACCGCCAGAAAAGGGTCTCTGGGCCATGAGCACCTGTCTGCCATCGGCATCGCAGACATTCCCATGGCCATCCAGGGCATGGAAGACTTTTCCGAGTTTACCCGGGTGTTTATCCAGGGGAAAACAACACTGGATGTGGATCTGTGCAGAAACGAGATGGCATCTGCGGCCCTGAACCTGATCACCAGGCATCCCCGGGTGGGTCCCATTGTTCTGGAGTGCGCCAATATGCCGCCATTTGCCGATGCCGTCCGCCAGGTGACCCAAAGGCCGGTTTTTGATATCACCACCCTGCTCAATTCAGCCTGGGCCGGGTGCCGCCGGTAAAAAATCAAATCAATGTGATGCCGGAAAAGGCCGGATTGATATAAACTTCCCTTATGGTGTCATTGCATAGGTGTCTTTCAACGCCAGGACATGGGTTTCCCAGATCCGGTTGAACCGGTCCGTGTCTGTGGCCGGTTTTTTGATCATATTCATGCAGAAATTCATCTGGGTCTGGGTGGTGACGGATTTGGCATACAGCTTCAGGGCAAATTCGCTGAAATCCCTGATCATGACATCAAAAATCTGTTCCAGCAGATCCGGGTCGATCTTGTCCATGTGAAATTTTTCAATGATGAGCTGGCCATAAGCCACCAGGGTGAACAATTCCCCCAGGTACAGTAAAAAATCCATATTTTTGGCCTGATCTTTGTCCGGGGTGGCCTTCATGAGCATTTGGGCCAGCTGGTCGATCTGTTCTTTGAAGATATTCACATTGGGCAGGTCCACGCGGTCATAGGCCAGATGATAATCGTGGAACTGAATTTTGCCCAGGCCTTTTGTTTCTCCCTGGTTGAACAAAAACGTATCGCACCCCGGATCATCCCGCCGCGGGATGTCGGGAAATGTGCCGGGGTTGAAGAAATAGTTGGCCATGAACTTGATGATCAATGCCATGTTCACATGCACGGTACCTTCCAGTTTGGGCAGGGAACGGATGTCTGTGGCCGCCATTTCAAAATAGGTGTCTTTTTCAAATCCTTTGGCCGCAATCACATCCCAGATCAGGTTGATGACGTTTTCTCCCTCACAGGTCACCTTCATTTTGACCATGGGGTTGTACAGCAGGTACCGCCGGTCTTGGGGCGAAGCACATCTGAAATAATCAGCGGCCCGCAAAGAAAACAGCTTCATGGCGGCCAGGCGGGTATAGGCATCCACCAGCAGCTGGCGGATATGGGGAAAATCAGTGACCATTTTGCCGTACAGGTTCCGGTGGGCTGCATGGTTGAGACCTTCATAAAACGCATGGGTGCAGATGCCGATGGATGCCCACCCTAAGTTGAATTTTCCCACGTTGATGGTATTCAACGCGCTGTCCCAGGCGGCCCGGCCCGTGGACATGATGTCCTCGTCGGTGACAGGGTACCCGTTCAGGGCATATTCCGCCACATACCCTTCCCAGTCCACCACATTCTGGACCAGATCATAGTTGTCATGGGCCGGGTCGGCTGCAAAGAACACATATTCATCCGTTTCCGAGTTCTTGGCGAACGTGGACACAATCCCGGCCTGGTTGGCGTTGCCGATATAGTATTTGCCGCCGTCCGCCACGTATTTTCCGTCTCCCAGGGGGGTCAGGGCCATGTCCGAGGCGTATAGATCTGCGCCGTGCTCTTTTTCAGACAGGCCAAAGGCGAAAATATGGCCGTCTTTTAAAAGTTGTGCGGTTTTTTTCTTGATGCCGTCATTGTCCGCCATCCAGATAGGGCCCAGTCCCAGGATGGATACCTGCCAGGTATACCAGTGGGAAAGATTGTAGAACCCCAGTATTTCATTGAAATCACAGATTCTCCGGGTGTCCCACCGGGCGTTTTCATTGTTTATGGCATATTTTTGCGGGGTGAGCAGGGTGGCAAAAATCTGGTTTTCCTTTAAAAAATCCAGAAAATCCTGGTACCAGACCCGCTGATGAAAATCATCTTTGAGTTGATTTTTGCCCCGGTTTTCAAAATAGGCAATGGTTGTTTCCATGATCTGTCTGGATGCCGGATCCAGATGGTCATAGGCAGCGGTCTTTGGATTGAATAAAATCATGCCGTGTTTCCTTTTATTTGGTTTGAATCCGTCCCAGCCGGTGCATGGCCAGGCCGGCGCCCACAATGAGCAGGCCCCCGGCAAACAGATGCCAGGAGACCGGTTCCATGAGAAAGACAATGCCCACCATGGCGGTAAACAGGGTTTCACTGGACATGTATGCGGCCCCTTCAAAGCCTTTGCAGAAGAAAAATCCCTGGTTCATGAGCAGCTGGGCTGCGACGGACACGCAGATAATGCCGGCGGTCATGGTCCATTCAACCGCAGAGGCCGGCACAATGGGATGGGCAATGCAAAAGGGCAGGGTGGCCAGCGTGCCCATGGTGCAGAAATAAAAATAGATGATCACGGGTCCGTTGTGCTCCCGCAAAGATCGGATGATGGTCACGGTGAATCCGGCAAGGACGGCCCCGATGATGGCCATGGCCTGTCCCAGGGCATTGGCGGACAGCCGGAAGTCGAACAGAATGGCCACACCGGCCAAAAGTATGGCAATACACACGATCTGAAACCGGTTTATCTGTTCTTTGTAAACAAGAAATCCGAACAGGGCCGCAAACGCAGGATACGAATAAAACAACACCACGGCCGTGGACATGGGCAGCAGGCGCAGGGCCGAGACCACAAAGAAAAAGGCCAGAGAACCCGTGCATCCCCGGAGAATGAGCAACGGAACGTTGTGTCCTTTGAATGGATTCTTTTTGCGGCTGAACACCAGTGTCAACACCAGCATTCCCCCGAAACAGCGGATGAATCCCAGGTGCCAGACCGTGTAATGTGCTGGCATCAGCTTGACAATGGTGGACATGAGGGTGAACAGCAATGCCGCAGACAGCATGAACAAAGGGCCTGCCGTTCGGGCATCCATAAGAACGATTCGGGTGGCGGTGTGGGGCATATGTCAGTGGTCCTTGAATTCCGTGGGTCAATTCATGGTGTAAAATAGACCCGGCATGCCATGTCTGTCAAACAATTTGCGGCGTGGGTCCGTAATCATGGGATTTTTTGTTGGATACGGCTGAAAAATGGTGGTATGGTTTGGTGAAAAACAGACAAGGGCGATGGTATAAAAAAACAGTGTATGATAAAAAAAGGCATGGGTAATGCCGGAAAAAACCAGGAGTCTATTGGCCGGATATGGGGTTGCACTGGGGGCCACGGCCCTGTGGTCGGGCAATTTTATTGTGGCAAGAGGATTGAACGACCTGATTCCGCCGATCAGCCTGGCATTTTACCGGTGGCTGACCGCCGTTCTGGTGTTTGCGCCTTTTGCGATCCAGGGTTTTGCCAGAGACTGGCCCCGGGTCCAGCCGCATATCGGATATATGGCAGTCACGGCCTTCATCGGGGTGACCTGTTTCAATACGTTCATCTATATTGCCGGACACACCACCACGGCCATGAACCTGTCTTTGATCGCCATCACCTTTCCGGTGTTTGTGGTGTTGATTTCCCGGGTGTTGTTCAAAGAGGTGCTGACCGTTAAAAGAGCGGTGGGAATCGTGGTTGTGCTGACAGGGGTTGTCTGTCTGATCACCCGGGGCGAAGTCGCCCGGCTGCTGGCCATCCGTTTTGTGGCAGGTGACCTGTGGATGCTGGCATCCGCCGTGCTCTTTGCCGTGTTCAGCATTCTGATTAAACACAAGCCGGACGGCATCCGGCTGTATACGTTTCAGTTCACGCTGTTTTTCATGGGGCTGATTTTTCTGCTGCCGTTTTTTATCTGGGAACAGATCCGGATGCCTGGATTGTATTTAAATCGATCCACGCTGCCGGCCGTGCTGTATGTGGGTGTCTTTGCATCGCTATGTGCGTTTTTGCTCTGGAACCGGGCCATTATCACCCTGGGACCATCCCGGGCCGGGATGGTATACTACACGTTGCCGCTGTTCAGCGGATTGCTGGCGTTTCTGTTTCTCGGAGAACATATCGGCCGGGTCCATGCCGTCAGTGCGGTGCTGATTCTGTCAGGTATCGTTCTGGCCAATCAAACGCCTCAAGTGGTGAAAAAATAAAATGGATTTGTCACGGTTTCAATTTAAAAAGTTACAGACACGGCTTCTGATTTCTTTGTTACTCCCCGTGCTGGTCATTGTCCTTCTGGGCGGGGCCGCCAGTTTCTGGTATTCCCGGGGTATCATGCTGGATCAGTGGCAGGAATCGGCTGTGGTCAAGCTGCAGCGGGCGGCCCATTATATTGAAATGCGGCTCCTCGAGCCGGTGGACCTGCTCAATGTCCTGTTCCAGGTATCTGACCGGAAAGGCATCGTGATCTCCCCGGATCAGGTGGTGGATTATCTGCGGGTCATGGACGGGGTGGTGTCTGCAAAGTATGAGCCGGCGGATCCGGCATCCGCCCCTCCGGCCGCAAGACTGCCCGGCATGGGGCATATGGATCGGATGAACATGGCGGAACATCCCGGCATGCGGTTTTCCCGGTCTCAAATCGCCAGTGTGTCCGGCCCCCGGTATCATGCCGATGAGAAAGGCAGAACCGTGATCATGCATATTTCCCTGTTCGAGGTGTCGGAAAAACGACTGGGGGATCTTGTTATCCGGATGGAGTTTGATTTTCTGCTCAAAGACATTCTGGCCCTGGGGTGGTGGCAGAGTGACATGGCCTGTATTGTGGATGAAACCGGTGCCTATATGGCCCATACCAACATGACCATGACGGACCGGAAGACCCTGGGGGGATCAGATGATCCGCTGGAGCAGGCCATTTTTGAAAAAATGAATACCCAGCCCTTCGGCACTGTTTCCCTTCAAGGACATCCCCCGGATCTGATTGCCGGGTTTTACAAACTGGCGCAGGTGCCCTGGACTATTATCATGTTTGCTGACGGCCATAAAATTTTAGGCCCCATTGTGACATACAGAAACGGCATCGCTTTGGGCGTTTTAGTCCTGGCCGGCCTGGTGCTGGTATTGATCCGGTTTCACATGTGCCGGATGGTCAGCCAGATCCAGCAGTTGTCTGAAAAAGCCCAGGCTGTGGCAGCGGGTGATTATGGATCTCCCATCCCTGTGAACAGCCGGGATGAAATCGGGCACCTGATGGAAAGTTTCAACACCATGGTCACGGGACTGGAGGAACGGGACCATATCCGCAACAGCTTTGGCCGGTATGTGGACCCGGATTTTGCCAAAACTCTCATGGCGCACCCGGAGGCCGGCCAGCTGGGAGGGGTCCGACGGGAAGCCGTCATGCTCATGTCGGATATCAGAGGCTTCACCAACATGTCTGAAACACTGGAACCTGAGGTGATTGTGGCCATTCTGAACCGGTATTTTTCCCATATGATCGAAATTATCCGGACACACCAGGGCATTATCGTGGATTTTTACGGGGATGCGATTCTGGTATTTTTTGATCCCCTGGATGAACCGGCATCAGACACGGTATTGCGGGCGGTTAATTGTGCCTTTGATATGCAGGCCAAAATGCCGGAGGTGAACCGGGAGCTGAAAAAACAGGATCTCCCGGATCTGGCCATGGGCATTGGGATCCATGCCGGTCAGGTGGTGGTGGGCAATATCGGATCAGATGCCCGGGCCAAATACGGGGTGGTGGGATCGGCCGTCAATATCACCAGCCGGATCCAGGAACAGGCCCGGAAGGGACAGATCCTGGTGTCGGATGCTTTGCTGGACAAAACAACCCGGGACAAGGATTTGCAGGTGCACTCCTCGGTTACGACGGACCTGAAGGGGGTGGACCAGACCATGATCCTGCATGTGATCGAACCGGCAAAATCTTTATAAGGCTCTTTCGGGAAATGGCGCACCCAAATTTGATACGGTTGTAAAAGTACTTCAGGCATTTGGTTTGAAATTGACGCTGGCACCGGCGGATGAAACCGCAGCCGGCAGTGTCAGGGTCGCGATGCACTGGAAAGTGTCGGTGATGCAGCGATCATGGGGCAGTTTTATGGATGGGAGGATAAAATCTGATCCAGATCCAGATGGTATTTTTTGATTTTGTTGTTTAACGTCGTTCGGGTGATATTCAATAATTTTGCCGCCTCTGTCTTGTTGCCGCTGGTCTGTTTCAAGTTCTGTATCAGGGCCATGGCTTCAACTTCATCCAGGGATTTGCCCCCCAGTTCCGGCAGGGAATTTTGGGAAACGTCATTGGGCCGGTAGTCTTTCACTACATCCGCCGGCAGGTCTTTTTCTGAAATATACTGCCCCATGGACAGGATCACCGCTCTTTCAACGGCATTTTCAAGCTCTCTGACATTGCCCGGCCATGGATGCTTCATCAGGGCATCCATGGCCACGGGCGTGAACCCTTTGAACCGTTTCCGGTTCTTTTGTGCGCATCGGGTCAGGAAATGCTGGGCCAGCAGGGGAATGTCATCTGGCCTCTCCTTTAAAGAGGGGATCCTGATATTGATGACGTTCAGGCGGTAAAACAGGTCTTCTCTGAACCGGCCGTTTTCGACTTCCTGTTCCAGGTGTTTGTTGGTGGCCACAATGATTCGGACATCAATGCGGATGGGCCGGTCATTGCCGACCCGCTGAATCTCTCTCTCCTGGATGGCCCGGAGCAGTTTCACCTGCATGGACGGCGGAATATCCCCGATTTCGTCTAGAAAAACAGTGCCTTTGTCTGCGTGCAGAAACAGGCCGTCTCTTTTTTTGTCCGCGCCGGTGAACGCGCCTTTTTCATGGCCGAACAGTTCCGATTCCAGAAGGGTTTCGTTCAACGCGGCGCAGTTGATGGAGACCAGTTTGTTTGTTTTCCGGGGGCTGTGATTGTGAATGGCTCGGGCAAACAGCTCTTTTCCGGTCCCGCTGTCCCCGGTGATCAGAATGGTGGCATCAGTGGGGGCCGCGATTCTGGCGGTTTCCATCACCGCTTTCATGGCCGGGCTGGTGCCGATGATGCGGGAAAATCCGGAGTCAGCCGATATTTTTTTTTTCAGGTCCGCATTTTCCCGGGTCAGGTGAAAATGGCTCATGGCCCGTTCAATGGTGATTTTCAGGTCATCAAAATTTAAAGGTTTGGTCAGATAGTCATAGGCCCCCAGTTTCATGGCCTCCACGGCCTTGTCCACGGAAGAATAGGCGGTCATGATGATGATGGGAATGGCCGGGTTTAATTTTTTGATTTTTTCCAGGGCTTCCATGCCGCCGACATTGGCCATTCTCACATCCATGAGCACCAGATCATAGGGGTTTTTTTCGACTTCGCTGATGGCGTCCGACCCGTCTGTGGCACTGTCGATGGTGTGGCCCAGGCTTTTTAAAACGGTTCTGAGCATGGACAGATGGGCTGTGTCATCATCAACGATTAAAATCTTGCCTTTCATGGTCATTCCTTTTTTCGGTTTTCAAGCGGTATTAAAATAAAAAAAGTGGTTCCTTTTCCCTTGACACTGTCAAGCCGGATGGTGCCGTTGTGGCTTTCAATGATTTTATGGGCAATGGCCAACCCCAGTCCGGTGCCGTTTTTCTTGGTGGTGTAATAGGGATTGAACACCGATGACAGGTCTTGGGGGGCAATGCCGTCTCCGGTGTCAGACACGGCAAACACCATGACATCATTTTCAACTCGAACATCCACGGTCAGGTCTCCGCCGTGTTTCATGGCCTGGATGGCATTGAGATACAGGTTCAGCAGCACCTGGGTGAAACGGTCCGGGTCCAGAAGGACCTGGGGCAGCGGGGAATCGATTTTTTTTATTATCCGGATGCCGGCACTTTGAGCCTCATGCTGGACAATGCCTATTGAGTACCGGATCAAGGGTTCGGGTTGCGTGGGGCACAGCTCAAGGTCCGAAGGCCGGGCGAATTCCAGGAGTTCAGTAATCACGCGGTCCACCCGGTCGATTTCTTCGACCATCATTCGGGCCGCCTGCTTGTTTTCACTGTATTCTTCAAACAGGCTGCCGAAGAAACCGGCATATCCTTTGATGGAACTCAAGGGGTTCCGAACTTCGTGGGCAATGCCCGAGGCCAGTGTTCCTAAGGCGGCCTGCTGTTCCTTGCGCCGGATTTCCGATTCCAGGGCACGGATATGGCTTAAGTCCTTTAAAATAAACAAAAATCCGATAAAATCATTTTCCCGGCCGACAATCCGGGTCACGATGACGGAAACGGGGGTGGAACCTGATTTTTCGGAAGAGACACGGATCTCTTGTTCACTGCCTTTGCCAGGGGACACCCCCGTCTGATGCAGGTGCCAGATGCTGTGGGGAAGCGTGTCTTTGGCAACGGCGCCGATGGTTTCTGAGAGATTGAGATCCAGAAGTGTGCCGGCCGTGTCGTTGATGTACCGGATGTGCCGGTCCCTGTCCACAATGATGACCCCCATGGGAAGGCTGGCAATGGTTTCGGCGGCAAAGGCCCGGGTGTCCAGCAATTGCCGCCGGGACCGGGTGGCTCTGCGGGACCAGATCAGGGAAATGACACCAGTCAAACCGGTGAGAAACACGATGGCCATCATGCTGATGTTGTGGTGCAGGTCGTCGGCTGCGGCCTGTTCAAACGGGGCGATATCCATGCCCAGGACAATGACGGGACGCTTCTTTTCCGTGCGTTTGATAAGATTACGGAAATGAGTTGTTTTGTCCGGCAATGAGAACCGGGCGGTTTTGTATACTTCAAAATACCGGGTGCGGGGGGCTGTTTCCACAATCCGCCAGCCGGGATCACCGGAATCCGGCAAAGCATGGGTGCCGGCTGAAAAATCGGTGGCTTGACCGCTCATGTTCCGGGCCTTGCGGGCGATGATGTTTCCGGCCCCATCTTTTAAAAACAGATAGGAAATATCCGGATGGGACGCGGTTTTTTCCATGAATTGATGCAGGGCCGCCAGGCTGCCGGGCATTCCGGTTCTGACATCTGCCTCAAAAGAGGTGATAAGCGCCGTGCCTTTTTCCCTCAACAGGGTGGTGACATGCTGTTTTTCTCGATTGTACAGCATGATGGTCTGAAAAAAAATGACCGCCATGAGAACAAAGCTCATGCTGATGGGAAGCCAGGGAGATGCCGACGCCATCCATTGATTGAGTTTCCTGAAATTCATGACACACGGTTTCCTGCAAAAGTGATTAAAAATTAACCGGATTGCCTGACGATGGTGTCTAATTATGAATCATGTTTTGACATTTGGCAACCGGCCAAAATGGACCCGGATCACGATATTGAAGAAATTACCTCATGATTCAAAAAGGTTATAATTAATTGCTACAATGTGGTATGGTTGTTGCGTTGGTATTTCCCCAAAAGCGATAAAAAAATATGAATGACAAACCATACAGGAGGAAAAGATGTGGGGATGCAGCCATATGGGTCCCGGAATGGGACTCGGAATGTTTGGTACCGGTTTTTTGGGATGGGCCATCACCTTGTTGATCATTGTGCTGGTTGTTTTGCTGCTGGGCCGGTTTTTCCGGCCGGACAAAAAAATCAGCACCGACACCAGGGATTCCATGAAAATTCTGGACGACCGGTTTGCCAGAGGAGAGATTTCAGAACAGGAGTACCTGAAAATGCGGGAGGTTCTGGAACGCCGCAATGAATCCGGGTAACGGGTCAAATAATCGGTCTGATGAGAAACCGGCAGGCTGATGTGTAAAGGGAATGACCATGAAATCATGTTTTATTCACGTGTTGTGTTTGTGGGCAGGGGTTTGGATGTTTTGTCATAACAGTATATCCGTCGCAGAATCGGCAGAACACCCCATGGTACAACTGGCAGCTGAATTGTCCGGTACCGTGCAGCTGCCGGATCTGCTCGAGTACGCTTATCTGACCAGCCCGGCCATTACCGCATCAAAAAAATCCTGGGAATCGTTTATTGAAACCTATCGGATCGAAAAAAGCCTGCCGGATCCCCAGCTGGCGGCCATCTATTTTCCCCGGCCCATTGAAACCCGGCTTGGCCCCCAGGACTGGAGTCTGACCCTTTCCCAGGTGATTCCCTTTCCAGGCACCCTGTCCCAAAAGGCCCGGGTCCTGGAGGCAGATGTTACAATTTCCAGACTCAAGGTGGACAAAGCTGTTAAAACCATTGTCACTGAGGTGTCTTTGGCATTTTACGAACTGGTGTATATCCAGAAAGCCATGGCAGTGGCACAGGCCAACCTGGATTTGAATCAGCAGATGCTGCAGATCAGTGAAAACGCCTATGCAGAGGACAAAGCCCTGTTTTACGATGTGTCCAAGGCCCGGGCCCAGACCGCCCAGATACAATATGACATGCTGCTGTTAAAGGAGCTGGGAAAAACACAAAAAACAACCCTCAACACCCTGTTGAACCGTCCCCCAACAGCACCGCTGGGACATGCGGCAGGCACCCTTCCCCGGAAAGTGGTGTATTCTCTGGATGAGGTGTATGAACTTGCCATGCTGCACCAGGAAGATATCCTTATGGCTCAGGAACAGGTGCACAAATCAGAACAGGCCATACAGCTGACACGGCTGGAAACCCTGCCTTCATTCAAGCTGGGCCTGTTTTATGCCGGCATTGGTGATCCGGATGGGCCAAATCCGCCGCCCGATGCCGGTGACGATGCTGTGGGAGTGCAGTTCGGCATGAACATTCCTTTGTGGTCTGGAAAAAATAAAAGCCGGACCGCACAGGCTTTGGCAGAAAAACAAAAAGCACAGGCCCAGAAAACCGAGGCCGCCAACAGGGTCAAGGCCGGGATCAGCCGCCTGTGGTTCAAGCTGGAAAATGCCGAACGCTTGATAACCCTGTATGAAAAAGACCTGCTTCCCCAGGCGGTCTCTTCGTTACAGACGGCAGAAACCTGGTTCAAACAGGGCCAGGGCAGTTTTGCCGATTTTCTGGAAATCCAGGCAACTGCCTACAATTTTCAATTGTCCCTTGAGCGGGCCAAAGCCGATTATGCCAAGACTCTGGTGCTGCTTGAGCAGGCAGCCGGTGCAGTCCTGGATGCGAAAACCGGTCAGAATACAGGAGAAAAAAAGCCATGAAAATAAATATTTTTACCTTGATAATACCGGTGCTTTTTTTTGCATCTGTCTGCTTTGCCGATTATGGCGCCATGAAAAAAGAACTGAAAGACTATACCCCCCAAGACAGTGTTGCCATCAGACAATCACCTGATATCGCCGTGCAGAAAACGCCTTCCCATCCGGCTGTTCCTTTGCCTGCCGGCTCACGGATTCCTGACAGATCACAGATACACAATCTCAAGCAGGGGTATGAAAAACAGATATATGGGCCCAATGGCGATGCCGCAGCAATGGGGGGGGATGAAAAAATTCTTGCGCGTGTATCTCAAACAGGCGATGACCCCAACGCATTTGCAGCGCGCCTTGCGCAGAAGATCGATCTGGAAGAGATAAAAGCCATTGCCGCCTTAAGAAATACAGATATCAAGGCGGCCCAAAAAAAGGTTCTGGCAGAGAGCCAGTCTTTTGACCAGGTCACGCACCTGGATGACAGCCTGCATCAGTATGCGGCATTCACCGCTGCCCTCGACAACCGGGTCGGGCCTTTGAAAGCAA
>JAIPDL010000079.1 GCA_021737695.1 Desulfotignum sp.
CGGACGCGGGAAACACCTCGTATTCCGTGGCCACCCGGCGCAGGGCCTGGCTTACCTCGATCTGTCCCAGGCCTCTCGGGCACTGGGACGGACACCGGCCGCAGGTGGTGCACCGCCAGATATCCTCGCCTTCGATTTCCGTCAATCCAAAGGCGGCTTCTCTCACCAGCCGGCGCATGCTGAAATCCCGGACCCGGTTCCACGGACACACCGTGTCACACAGCCCGCACTGGAAGCACAGCTGGAACGGGTCCCCTCCGGCTTCCCTGATCTCGTCGATTACTTCTATAAAAGGCGCTAAGGTCTCCATGGTGTGTCCTTTTTATTTGCTTTTGTCATCTTTGGACATACGGGCCAGAGTATCCATGATGGTCTGCATGCCGAATTTATCTGCCAGAGATTCCAGACCGAGTTCCAGGTCTTCCATCTCTTCCTGTTCTTCCACCTCTTCTTCCCGCTCTTCCAGGGTCAACGCATCCACCAGGCACCACTTGACACACAACGGCTCATCTTCGCCTTCACACATATCACATTTCAGGGGCAGACCGGAATCCGGCTCCTTGAACTCTTCCCTGGACGGACAGGAGGCCCGGCAAAAGGAGCATTCGTCATATTCTTTGCCGTCAATGGTGTATTTGTCCCGGCCGGCACATTCCGCCATGGTATATTCCCCGGCATACACGGGCACATAAATATCCCGCAAGGGCTCCCTGATGATCCGGATCCGGGATCGGGCCGGGTTATTTGAACTGTACTTAGGGGATGCATGAAACGCAGAGCAGATCACTTCACAGGCCCGGCACCCATTGCACTTGTCCACGTCGATCTTTATGGTCTTTACGATTTTCTTTTCTTTTGTTTTACCAGCCACGATCTGAGCCCTCCACGCTATTGGGTCTGTGTTTCTGTCTGCACATCTGCGGTGTCATCTTCAGTAAGGATACCCCGCCCGATAAAATCTTCTGCCACATAGCCTAACCCCATTTTTTCCAGGGCCTCTTTGGTGGGAATGCCTTCCTTGTTCCAGCCTTTTAACTGGTAATAGCCATCCAGCAGTTTTTCTTCCAGTTCGGGAAACCGCTTTTTCCAGTGATTCTCAGGCGGTCTGTCATCTTCTCGTCTCAAGCCCCGCCGGATATTCACGGCCCGCACCAGGGTCCGGTAGCGCTTGGCTGCATCCGACAGCTTCTCCTCGTCCATGTCGATGCCGGCCCCGGCTGAGATGAATTTGGGATAATTATGAATATGGTAGGGCGGTTTGAGCGGAAAAGACGACAACCCGGCACACTGGCCCAGCGCATCATCAATATAATGCATCATCTCCTGCCATTCCACAATGTCGCAGGTCATTTCCACTGTGGGATAATAGGGGATTGAATTGTCTCCCCGCAGTTCCCAGTCAATGAAATACTGTTTGAATTTTTCGTGGGGCACCTGAATCCAGTCTTCACAGAATTTTTCTCTGTGTTCCCGCTTGGGAAAAGGTGCCTGGGGAAACTGGCCTTCGATCTGGGTGATGTTGATCTTTTCCCCCACGGAATACATCAGAAAATAGATGGGATTGAGCATGGACAGTTTCAAGGGCAGCTGTTCATGCTTTTTGATGGTATTGTGGGCATATTCTTCCGCCCCGTTGCCGATCTCTTTGGCGGCCCAATAGGTTCCTTTGGCCAGGACATCGCCGATGCCCTCCCGATTCACGATCATGTCCAGCAGGTAAAAAAACCGGTCCTCGTTTGATTCCGGCAGGCCCGGGAAATCATCGGGTTTTAAAATCCCTGCTTCCAGCAGTTCCAGGGCAAAGGCCATGACCTGGGGGGTGGAAAACCCGTCCAGCCCGTATTCCGTGGCTCGCTGGGCAATCCGAAGCCCAAAGTCCAGATCGGAATACGCCGCCATGGTATAGGTCAGTTTGGTAAAACATTTCATCATATAGGTGGGCAGGCCGGGCATGGAAATGGTGGCCCCGCATTTCATGGGACAGTTGAAACAGGAGATGAGCCGGGTCCGGGCCCCTTCCAGGGTGTCGGTCCAGGCCTCTTCGATCTCCTCGTTCCAGAACCCTTTGCGCCGGGTTCGGGAGTTGCCCCACATGAAATTCTCCGTGTGCCATTTTTCGTCATGCACTTTCATCTCCTGGGGAGATCCCAAACCCTGCAGAATCGTCATCACCCCTTTGATGGGATTGTCTTCCCGGTGTTTGATATAGGCCAGGACATCGTTGCACAACGTGATAAATTCTTCGGGTTCTGCCAGGTTGATATCTTTGGTGCCCCGCACGGCAATGGCTTTGACCCGCTTATCCCCCATGACCGCACCGATGCCGCCGCGGCTGGCCGAGGATCGGCCCTGTTCCACGGAGGCATAATATACCTTGTTTTCACCGGCCAGGCCGATGGCCGCCACCTGGGCTTTGGGTTGTTTGAGTTCCTGGCGGATCATCTCAGCGGTCTCCACAGACCCTTTGCCGGCCAGGTGCGACGCATCCCTGATTTCCACGGTATCATTGTGAATCCACAGATACACCAGTTTTTCAGACTTACCTCGCAAAACCACTTTATCATATCCGGCATATTTGAGTTCCGGGGCCCAGAACCCGCCCATCATGGAAAACGCCATCAGTTCCGTCTGGGGGGAAATAGTGGACAGAATCGTCCGGTTGCAGCCGGTGGCAGGTGTGCCGCAGAGCAGGCCTGCACTGAAGATCAAAAGGTTTTCCGGAGAAAAGGGGGTCACTTCCGGACCCACCCGGTCCCATAAAATCTTGGCATTTGTTCCCAGCCCCCCCAGATAGAGTGCTGTATCCCTGGGGTCGGTTGCCACTTTTTCGATGTTCCCCCGGGTAAGATCAACCTCTAAATTGAACCCTGTTTCTGCGTACCTCATGTTATTCCCCTTGTTAACTTTTACCTGAAATACCTTGTCACCTGAACTCCCTGACATACATTTTTATCCGAGCGCAACACTCGATTCCAGCATTTTTATATATATGACATACAATGTGACCATGATTACGCTACATTGTAACTATATGTCAAGAAAAAATCGACATCTGGCCTATTCAGCAGGATCCAGGTAAAATCGGATCAGATGTTCTTTTTCCTGGCATCTCACGGCCTCAGCTATTTATTAGATACATAATAGATACAATACAGCTATGTCAAGGTTTTTTTGATTCCCGGCTCAGGTCAAAAAAAGCCCGGAACAAACTCAGCCCTGCCAATGGAGATAGCGCATGGATTCAAAGTAGTTGATATGTCAACTAATTATTCCGGGTTTTTCTATTTTAAACCATATTTTTTTCTTGACAGGGTTTAACATCTTTAAATATAGTGTCAGTATTCAGCTTAATTATAGTTACATTGTAACACTAATTTTTCAAAATGAAAGGAGGTGACCGCTTCCCCCGTATATCGCTTATTATTTTTCCTTTTTCAGAACCCATTTTTCAGGAGGTCAACACGATGAAAAGGTTTACGATCCCGGCATTGCTTGTTTTTTGCTTTTGCACGTTTTTAACATTGAATGCAACGGCCAAGACCCAACTCACTTATTCCAATTTCTTTCCCCCCACCCATATTCAAAGCCAACTGGCTGAAGCATGGATCAAAGAAGTCGAATCCCGCACCAACGGTGAGATCACCATCAACTATTTTCCGGCCGGCACCCTGACCAAGGCCCCCCAGACCTATGACGGGGTGGTTCAGGGTATCGCCGATATCGGCATGACGGTTCTGGCCTATTCCAGGGGACGTTTTCCTGTTGCATCGGCCATTGACCTGCCCATGGGGTATACATCCGGCGTGCAGGCCACCAGTGTGGCCAACGGCGTATTGGAAAAATTCAACCCGGAAGAGTTCAATGACACGGAACTGATGTTTCTCCATGCCCATGGACCCGGCCTCCTCCACACAAGGGACAAGGCCGTGGAAAACCTGGACGATCTCAAAGGTCTGAAAATCAGGGGCACGGGCACCAGCGGTAATGTTGTGGCGGCTCTGGGCGGATCACCCGTAGGAAAATCCATGGGAGAAACCTATCAAATGCTGCAAAAAGGCGTGGTGGATGGATCCATGCACCCGGTGGAAGCCAACAACGGATGGAAGCTCGGCGAAGTGGTCAACTATATGACACAGAACTTTTCCACGGCATACACCACCACCTTTGCCGTTTTCATGAACAAGAAAAAATGGAACAGCCTGACCGAAAAACAGCAGGATACCATCCGGGCCATCAATGCGGAATTCGCTTTGAAACATGGTCAGGAATGGGATAAAGCGGATGAGCTCGGGATGGAATTCTTCAAGGAAAAAGGCGGAGAAGTTATTTCCCAGTCGGATGCGGAAGCAAAAAAATGGGCAGACCAGGCAGCCAGCGTCATTGATGACTACGTCAAAAGCGTCTCAGAAAAAGGCATCGATGGACAGGCTATTGTAGACTATATCAAAGCCAACCTATAACAGGCCTGCCGGTTTAGATATGTCCGGCAGCATGACTGGCAGCCCGGCCGGGTGGTTTTCCGCCGGGCTGCCTGGTGCCTGCCACACCTGACAATAAAACCGATTACCTTAAACACAGGATGAATTATGCGTGTTATTTCCCAGGCGTTGAACAAATTTTCCGATATTTTGAAACTGATCGGCGCCGTCGCCCTCACTGCCATGATGATGCTGACAGTGGTGGATGTCATCGGCCGGTTTTTCAAAATGCCGATTTTCGGTTCCGTCGAGCTGGTGGGATTTCTGGCAACCATTGTCGTGGCTGCCGCCCTGCCCTATACGTACAAAATGGATGGCCATGTGGGGGTGGAAATCCTGGTCCGGCTGCTCCCGGACAAACCCCAGATCTGGATCGATATCTTTACCCGGACCCTGACACTGATCCTGTTTATTCTGATCACCTGGCAGATGTTTCTTTACGCGGAAGACATATCTCAAACCGGTGAGGTGTCCATGAACCTGGAATTTCCCATCTACTATATTGTGTATCTGCTGTCTTTCGCTCTGCTCGTATTTACAGTGACCATTGTGGAAATGATTTTTCAAGACATCCAAAAATTACGAAAGTTGAGTGAGAAATGAGCCCGACACTTATTGGCATTACCGGTATTCTGATCATGATTTTGATGTTTCTGACACGGATGCCCGTGGCCTTTGTCATGGCCACCGTGGGCTTTGTGGGATTTTCCATCGTGATCAGCACGGATGCCGGTCTGGTCCTGTTGTCCAGAAACATTTATGAAACCTTTGATTCCTACGACCTGACCACCATCCCGCTGTTCATTCTCATGGGCCAGCTGGGGTTTAACTCCGGCATCAGCAAGCGTCTCTATAATGCGGGTTACAGATTTTTAGGCAATATCCGGGGAGGACTTGCCATGGCAACCGTGACCGCGTGTACGGCATTCGGAGCGGTTTGCGGCTCCAGCCCGGCCACTGCCGCCACCATGGCCACCGTGGGGCTGCCGGAAATGAAACGGTATAACTACAACGACGAACTGGCCACGGGATGCGTGGCATCCGGCGGTGGTATCGGCATGATCATGCCCCCGTCCGTGGTGCTGATTATTTACGGCATTCTCACGGAACAATCCATCGGGGCTTTGTTTGTGGCCGGAATCTTTCCCGCTCTGCTGGTGACACTCTTGTTCATCCTCTGCATCTACATCCGCTGCCGGATCTCACCGGAACAGGGTCCTAAAGGCGAGCACTTTTCCTGGCCTCAAAAAATGCGATCCCTGCTGGGATTGGTCGAAACCCTGATTGTGTTCGTTCTGGTCATCGGCGGTATTTTCATCGGGCTGTTCACACCCACGGAAGCGGCCGCCATTGGTGCATTCGGCGTACTGCTCATTGCGATGATCCGGCGCCAGATCACCTGGCAGGGGTTTGTCAAATCTTTGATGGAAACGCTGCGGACCTCCTGCATGGTGCTCATGCTCATTGCCGGGGCCGTGATTTTCGGCAAATTCCTTGCCGTCACCCGGATCCCGTTTGAAATTGCCGGATGGGTATCAGGTCTGGCAATCTCGCCGGTACTGGTTCTGGGCGTGATTTTGCTGATTTATTTTTTCGGCGGCTGTTTCATGGATGCCCTGGCTTTTGTCACCCTGACCGTTCCCATTTTCTTTCCCGTGGTGATGGAGCTGGGATATGATCCCATCTGGTTCGGGATCATCATCGTCATGGTTACGGAAATGGGGGTCATTACCCCGCCCGTGGGCATCAATGTGTATGTGGTCTATGGGGTGGCGAAAAATGTCCTGGATGATGGGGTGCCCCTGGAAAAAATTTTCAAAGGCATTTTCCCCTTTCTCATCGCAGTTATCGTGGGTGTGCTGATCCTGATCATTTTCCCTCAGATCATCATGTATCTGCCCAACCTCATGTATTGACGTGACGTCTTTTTGCAACAAGGCTGCATCATCGGATTTTATGGATGATGCAGCCTTGTTTGATTCTAGAATGTGTACCCGATGGAAAAATGCAGACGACCGGAATCTTCGCCAGTGTCAGGATTCAACCGGTACCCGTACAGCAGCCCCACCGGGCCCACGGGTGTCATATACCGAAGCCCGGAGCCGATCGTATAGTTGATCCCTTCATCATGGTCACCTCTCGGGGTGTCCCGCAGCGTGCCGGCATCCACAAAAACCGGCAGCTCCAGATTCCCCCCCAGATCGATCCGGGCTTCAATGGAACCGGCTATCTGGGTTTTTCCCCCCACAGGATCTCCGAATGCATCCACGACGAGTTCATTTTCACCCACCCCCCGGACATCTGAAATCCCCCCCAGAAAAAACAACTGATCATCGGGCAGAAGTGCGTCCGAAGAAAAATTCTGCAACGTACCGTACAGGGCCTGAAATGCCAGAACCAGCCGGGAAAAAGGCTGTGTATAGTACTTGGCTTTTATCTGGTATTTAATGAAATTATCCAGGTCCTCAAAAACATCCCGGGTATACCCGGCTGAGGCGTTCAGAGAAAATCCCCGGGTGGGCCGGGCATAAGAATCCACGGAAGACCAGGTCACAAAAGGAGTGGCGGAAAGAATTCCCCGGGCTTCATAGACATCGGAATTAATGCCGGTGTTAATCCCCGTGGGATACTGTTCTCTGGATTCCAGCCCGAAACGGGTTCCCAGGGTCAGGTATTGGGTCACGGGTTTTTCAAACATCAAAGCAGATCCGTATTTTCGGGTACCGAAATTCTGATTTTTGAGTTCTTCCTCAGACATATAGATATTGGCATCCGAGTACACCCGCCGGGCGAGAAAATCATAATCCGTGACACCCAGAACGGCATCATATCCAATGCCTGAAACCTCGGCATTCAGATAGAGTCTCCGGTTGGTTCCCAGCCAGTTGCGCTCACCGGCGGACACGGCAAGATACGCATCTTTGGACGTATCATACCCGATGCTGGTTTCCAGAAACCAGGGATTTTTTTCTTCCACTTGTGCTGTGAAAAACACCTGATCCAGTTTTTCCTGAACCCCGATGGCTTTGAAATTTACCCGTTCCAGGCACTGAAGATCCCTGACATCGTTTTGAAGGGTCAAAAATCCATCCAGAAAGACCGGATCCCCTTGTTCCAGGGTATTGTGCCGGAGGATAACGTCCTCTTTGGTATCGAAATTACCGAACACCCAGACCCCGCCCACTGTGGCCATCTGATCCGGTGTCACCTGGAAAACCACTTTGCAGTCTTTGCCGTCCGGTACAACCCGGGGGGTGACTTCCGAATAAATATACCCGTGCTCCCCTAAAAGAGTAAGGATCTCGATCCGGTCCTCATCCACCCGGGAAGGCAGATAAAATTCGTTTTCCCGGGTTTTGATCGTCTGGTGAAACACGGCCGGGTCGATGTCTTTTGGAATCCCTTCAAAAACAACCGTTGTAACCTGTTTGCGATATCCTTCCGTCACATCAAACACCACATCCGCGACGTTCCGGTTTTTCTCATCTTGTTCTTTCCAGGTCACATCCGCAGTGACCCGGGTATCTTCAACCCCTTGGCTTTTATAAATATTTTCCAGGGTCTGACGATCCGACTCCGGCATGTTTTCAACCAGCGGCCCGTCATAGAACAGGCTTTTTTCCCGGGTATTGAGATGGGAGGACAGGTACTTTTCATCCAACGCATTCACCCCTTTGATCATGGTGGTGTCCACCAGATACCGGGTGTTTTCATGTATCCGTACCTCTATATCCCGCACGGGTTTCTGGTTTTCTGTGCCGGTCTGGGCCATGAAATCCACTTCACAATCCCTGTAACCGGCTTTCTCATAACGGTCCCGGATTGCTTTAATGCTGCGTTTTAGCCCGAAATCATTTCGGTTTCCCTTTGACCAGATGGTCAGATCTTTTTTCAGGGTCCGGTCGCTGAACTCCCGGTTCCCGGAAAAAGACACCCGGTATTTCGGCCCCTCATCAATGTGAATGGTCAATCGGCTGATTTTTTGTTCCATGTCCGTGTGCAGGTCAGAGGTCACCGCGGCTTCCACAAATCCTTTTTTCCGGTAAAAAGACAGCAACGCCTTCACATCGGCTTCCACTTCGGAGGAAACGGTTTTGCTGCCTTTGCTCCAGAAAAACACCGGCAGTTGATAGGATGTCATCCGCATTTTCAACCGGGTATCGGAAAATGTCCGGTTCCCTTTGATCTCAATGGCAACGGTCCTAAGCGGCACATTTTTTTCCACGTCGATGACCACGTTTTTTTCCAGATTTCCCGCTGTTTCCGTGCGAATATGGACCCGGGCATCCACATACCCTTTTTCCTTCATCACAGATTCCACGGCCCGGATATTTTTCTTTACCTGATCCTCAAAAAAAGGCCCTCCGACCCTGTAATTTGTGGCCCGGACAATGGGCTGACTGAAAACAGGGAACGCCCCGGTTACCTTGATGCGTTTCACCAGCACCACGGGGGTCAACTGAAAAATCAAAGAAATGGATTTTGCATCCAGGTCCGGGTCTGGTACGTGAATGGCGCTGAACTGCCCGGACTGTTTCAAGAGTGAGAGTGTGGTGTCCAAGGCTTCGGCATCCAACCGGTCTCCGGGTTGGAACTGAATCATCCGGCCGGCCATGGAGAGCAATTTCGCCTGCCGTTCCCGGGTCCCGCCCTGTATGTCCACACCAATTTTTTCAATGACCGGGTACGTCGTTTCAGCATGGACGGAAGCGACCCACCCGGTCATTGCCGGGATCAACCATAAACACAGCATTACCCGGCTGACGGCTATCACACATTGTCTAATTTTATCCATGATTTTTGGTGATTTCATCTGAATCTATCTGAACTCCAGTTTCAGGGTAATTTCCGTGCCAAAATCCCCTTGTGAATCGTTAAAAGCCCTGAGTATGACATTTTCCAGCATTTTATATTCTGCTGAATTGGTATGAACGGTTTCCTGTTCTTCGGTCTCCATGGAATAAACCACCTCCAGCCGTTCCGACAACTTCTTGCCCAGGGTGACACTGACATGGCCCCCCTGCCCGTCCGATTCGTCATACCCGAGCTTGAATGTATCCAGGGGCGTGGATGATGCCACTTCCTTGCCGATCATTTCCGATGCCTTGTCCGCCAGAATACCGGTATACGAGCCGCCGCCTTCACCCAGTTCCTTTGTGGTCTTTCCGATAATCAAAAGGGACAGGATATCTTCATGGGTTTCTGCGGGGTCAGAATATAATTTAAACTTCAGATTATCCATTTTCCCGCTGACATCCATATAAATGACCCAATCCCGAATCACCGTGTTGGCCTGGAGGGTGATTTTCGGATCGATTCTGAATGGATCCACAAAATCGATGATCCCTTTTTCTATATCGAACTGACGTTTCTGGTAGACCACGGTCCCTTCCGCAATATCGGCCCGCCCCGTGATCACGGGCTGACGGACCGTGCCCGTGATTTTCAGGTCCGGTTCCACCATGATAAAGGCCAGATTGTTGTCCAGTATAAACGGATCTTTATAATTCACGTCAATATCCAGGGTCGTGCGTTCAAAAAAAGAAGACTCGCCGGGTTCGGACGGCGGGTCCACCGGCCCGGACCGGCCCATTTTCCGGCTTTCCAGGGCCTCGACCAGGTCAAAATCAAACTCTTTGTAAAATTCGCCGTGAATCAATTGCACGGAACCGGTCACGCTGGATTTCTCCCGGGAGCCGGAAAACGTCAGATCCGTGTTGAATGCAGTATCCAGGGTATCTTCAATGGACACCGCCACATTGTGAGCCAGGACCCTGGCCCGGCCGGTTACCGGCAAAAAATTTTCCAGCCCCAGGTCCCCGGATATATCCAGGGTACCCTGGCCAAGCTCCGCTGACATAGACGTTATTTTCAATCGATCATTGGACAGCGTGACCATGCCATTAAAATTCGACACCGTCAGGCCGGCTTCCGGAATCGGATAATGCAGCCCTTTCAGCGTGATTCCGGCATTGACCTGCGGATCCAGAAAAGATCCGGCCAACTCAGCTTTCAGCCCCAGGGTCCCGGCTGCCGGTTTCAGACCTTCTGAGATCTGCGGCGGCAGGTCCATATCTATCCGGCCTTTGGATTCTATCTGTCCGTCCATCTGTCCGAAGACACCGGCAATCCCGGCAGCTTCAAGAAACGGCGCAAGGGGAGTCTCGGCAAAGGTGCCGTTGACATCGAATTGCGCGGTTTCCGGATTGAAGGATGCCTTCAGACCGATGGTCTGATCCAGGGTCACAGACAGATCCAGTCCATGCCCATCCAATCGGTTCAATCCCAAGGCCCCGTGGATTGCTTTGACCGGAATCATGCCGGTCAAACCGGGATCAGATCCGCCGGACGAATCTGCTGTCTGTGGCCGGGAAAAATCCAGGTGCATGGCCCCAGATGCGGCCAGTGACTCCATCCACACGGTGTCTGTTTCATTGTCACCCACGGGAAGGGTGATATCATTGCCTGCCAGGGTCAGGGTCGTCGTGATCTTTTCCATTTTGGAAAGCCCGGTCGCCTCACCCGTCAGGGTCAGGTGACCCTGATTGATCCGGCCTGTCATCTCAGGAATCGTCAGCCGGTCCCGAGACAGGATCAATCGTCCGTTCAACCCTGAAACCGCCAGTTGGAGATCCGCCGGTTGCCATGCCAGATCCGTTAGCGCCACCACGGCATCGAAATCCGGCTGTTGGACCGTTCCAGTGACATCCGCTTGAATGGCCACCGTCCCTCCGACACCTGTCAGATGCGTTGCCGCCGGTGCCGTCAGGTCCCGGGGCAGGATTCCTGCGGACCGGACCCAGCCTTCCACCCCGCCGCTGACATTGGTGATGCCCACGGCTGACAACAGCGGGCTGAAATCCCCGGCCATGAAATCGATATCCACGGCATATGCAGATTTTTTCATATCCAGCACACCGGAAATGTCAGCCAGATTTTCCAGAAACAGTGAAAACCGATGATTATTCAGATTGATCATCGCTTCCAGGTTCTGCCGCGGAATCGTGATATCTTTGACCTCAGCGATGGCGACCGCGGTTCCCATGTCATAGTTCACATGGCTTTTCAGATCAAATGCCACATGGGTGTCCAGAAACTGCGGATTCACATCCAGGTCTGACCGGGCCAGCACTGTTTCCGGCAGAATATTTCCCTTGGTTTTCAAGGATGCCCGGATTCTTTTTTTAAGCGCAAATCCGGCATCAAACAGATCGGCCGCCCCTGACACAGCCAGATCCAAACCCGGGCCCTGAACCGTAAAATCCGTGAGCGTCGCCCGGCCTTTTGGGTCCAGGTTCCCTTTGAAATCCACCTGATTCACAAGAATACCGGCCGCTGCCAATTCCCGGCCGGCCAGGGTAACGCTGATATCCGGCCCGCTTATAGGGCCGGTGGCCTGAACCGCCGCTTTCACCCGGCCTTTGGCCGGAGACAGTCCAAACGTCTGGGTGACCGCATGCAGATCATCGGAAGACACCGTCACAGCCATGTCCAGCATCTGATCGGTCAGGTGATAGCTTCCTGATGCCCGCACCTGGGCCGGCCGGGTATCCACAGACAATTGACCCAGGGTCAGCAGCTGGCTGTCCATATCTCCGGATACCTGAATATCCAGATCCAGGGGATTGATGTCTGCCTGATTCTGCTTGAATTTTTTGAAACTAGCGGTCAGCTCATACCCGGCCGCCAGGGTATCCACAGAAATACCCCGGCCCTGGATCCGGCCCTGGGAAGAAAATTTGCCTGAAAATCCGGGGACCCATGGAGTCAGGTGCTGGAAATCCCCGCCGGTCTGGTTGAATGACAAAACATAATTGAGCTGTTCAAAATCATGGACCGGACCCAGAAATCCCTCCGGGAACACCTGGGACAGATCCGTTGACCCGGAAAAGGTTGTCTGGATTCCCAGCAGGTCGGCCCGCCCTTTTTCAAGGCACAGCACCCGGTTGGCCAGATTCATGGCAATATCCAGGCTGCCGTCCTGCATATCCGGCGCCATGGCGAGCTGCTGCCCTTTGATCCGAACCTGAACGGCCGGGTCGTTGACAGGTCCTTGACCGGCCACTGTCAAATGAATATTTCCGCCCAGATCAGGGAGGATCCCCGGGGATATTTGAGAAACGGCAGCCAGGTCGGTTGTCAGATCGGCTGTCATATCAATTTGCGGATGATCAAACAGATCTTTGACAGAACCGGATGCGGTCAGCACTCCGATGGCTGAATCCAGGTCCATGTGAAATCTGCCTGATTTTTTTTCCTCTACTGAAGCGGAAACGGCTAAAGAGCTGGCATCCATGGCGTTTCCGGCACCGGAATAACCCATATCCTTTGCCTTCAGGGTCACGGCCCCGGACAATCGGTGTAAATCCACATCCGTCACGGCTATTTCCAGCGACCCAACGGCAACCGTGTTCACAGGATCTGAAAATGTCACGGCACTTCGGGTAATCTGTGCCTTCTTTATGATCACATTCACCGGCAGGCCGGGTTCGGTGATTTCCGCTTCCGGACCGTCATCCCGCATACCCTCTTTATCCACAAGGGCATCCAGAATGTTCAATCCCCCATCTGCATCTGCAATCAGGTCCAGCCAAAGCCCATCAATCTGAAAATGACTAATTTCCAACACCTTGTCAAACAGAGCATCCCACCGGATCTTCAAACCAAGTGAATCAAATGCCAGGCAGGAATTTCCCTCAGTATCCCACAGCTGGATATCTCCCAGCTGTATCAATGCGCCGCCGGCCAATACCTTTATCTGGCCCGCTGATATCGTGCCGGGAATCCGGGTATTGATCTGATCGACCACCAGATTCCGGGCATGATCCGTGCGGCTGTATCCGTAAAGGCCGGCCATCAGAACAGTCATGCACACCAGAACGCCGGCCCCGGCAATTGCTATTTTTTTTTTAATACTCAAGTCGCTCCTCAGTATTTCTGTCTTGCTTTTAACCCGTTTGTTTCTTAACACATCTTTAAATTATACCATATCCTTGAAAAATATCCCACCAACAAATCAGACACAGGCTTGACTTAAGCGATGATTCACATATGCCGGTCACTTAGAAAAAGTACCGCCCCAAGACGATTGTTTATTATATAAACCAGGGAGAGGTTAGATAACATCGCTTGACGCAAGAAATCTTCATAAGTATTATCATGGTAGAATATAAAATAGGAATACCATAAATGCATACCCAGAAGATTGCCATTACTATGCCCACAGACCTGATCGCCGTTATTGATGAAATCAGCCGGCTGAAAGGCATGTCCAGAAGCGGATTTAATTCTGCAGTTTTAAGGGAAAAAATCATGACCGAGAAGGAAAAACAGGTAAAAAATGAATACGACCGGATCTTCTCAGATAAATCTATTCGGGAAGAACAGCTGGAATGGACCCGCTGGTTTGAGCAGACCGGTTCCGGGGAGGGACAGGAATGGTAATCCGAAAAGGATCGCTTTACTGGGTGGATTTTTCTCCGGCCAAGGGATCTGAGCCCATGGGAAAACGACCCGGGCTTGTTCTGCAAAATGATCTGCTCAATGACAGCAAAAAGATCGAATGGCCCAGGTCCATGACGGATTGAACCTCATCATGGACCTGTCGGAATTGCTTTGTTGACGGTATCACACTTTCTTTCAGCCCCTGCTCCAGCCATCGGAGCCAGGGGCTTTTATCTAAAACCTATTTATGGGTCCGGGTCTTCTGGGTATCGTAAACCGGAAATTTGACCACGGTTGCGGTAAAGGGGCCGTTTTCAGCGTCAACCTGAAGTCTGGTCCCGATGGCGGCCACTTCCGGAAGCAGGCGGACCAGGGCCAGTGATTTTTTCATCCGGTGGGAATAGGCCGGCTTTTCATTGACAGTGCCAACCTCTTTTCCATCGATCATCAGACGTTCTCCGCCGGACAGGGCCTCATCCAGGTCCACCTCGATGCCGCACAGCCGGAACCGCTCGTTTCCTTTGGCCGCCATGAGCGCTTCTTTCCCCCGGAAATCTTCCTTGTCTTCATGGATCGCCCAGCCCATATTGACTTCCCAGGGGGTGTTTTCCATCAGGTCAAACCGGCGCCACAGCAATGCGGCCTCCATGCGCACCGGAAAGATGCTGGCGATGGAACAGGGCATGACCCCCATATCTTTGCCATAGTGCAGAATATTGTCCCAGATGTCACAGGCCAGGTGGGGATCCACAAACATTTCATACCCCCGTTCTCCGGAAAATCCCGTCCGGGACAGCAGACACGGACATCCGAACACCGTGGTTTTTTCATGATGAAAATATGTCATGGCCGGCAGATCGACGGGGGTATGGGGATCCAGCAGTTCCAGGGCCCTGGGTCCCTGCAGGGAGATCAGGTGAAGCCCGCCGTCGTATTCCACTGATGCGTCTTTCCCTTCAGCCGAGGCTTCGGCCATGGCCCGGGCACAGCCATCTCCGTGCACCACCAGGTATTCATCATCCCCCAGGTTGAATACGATGCCGTCATCACAGATCACCCCGGTTTCTCTGAGAAACGGGCCGTATTTGGACTGGCCCGGCGCAACCCTGGTGACATCAAAGGTCACGGCATGGTTCAATACCGCTGCCGCATCCGGCCCCGTGACACGGAATTTCAAAAAAGCGGTGAAATCATACATGCCGGCGGCATCCCGGACCGCGTCATGCTCGTCCCTGGGATCCGTGTCATAGGTCATGGGAACCCCCATCCGGATATATTCTTCAAATTTGCCCCCCAGATCCTTGTGCCGGGCTGTGAGTGCAGATGTTCTCGTTATTTTTTTCATGCTTGTCTCCTCAGTGTGTTTATTGACCGTCAATGGGAATTTCGGCCCGGAAGGAACCAAAACCCCTGATTAACTTTTTTTGATTCATTTTTTGGCCCGGTCTTTTCTGAAGCCTTTCACCATGGATACCATCATGGCGATCATCACCAGGGTAAAGGGCAGCGCGCAGACAATGGACGCGGTCTGAAGGGCCTTGAGGCCGTCGCTCTGCAGCAGGATGATGGACAAAGACCCCAGGACCACACCCCAGACAATCTTCATGCCGGCCTTGGGTTCCAGCTCCCCTTTGGACATGAGCATGGCCACCAGAAACGAAGCGGAATCCGCTGACGTGATCAAAAAAATGATCAGGCTGACAAAAATCATGATGGATGCCAGAAATCCGAACGGATAGGCGGTCAGCAGCATAAAGATGCCGGACCCCATATCGGCCTGTACCGCTTTCCACAGTTCCACGGCACCGGACCTTTCCGCCAGGATGGCGGCCCCGCCGAAAATGTCAAAACAGATAAACATCACAATGGATGGGATGAGCACCACCCAGAGGATAAATTCCCGCACCGTCCTGCCCCGGGAAATTCTGGCGATAAATCCGCCCACAAACGGGACCCAGGCAATCCAGAACGCCCAGTAGAACACAGTCCACCATCCCAGCCATTTGCCGTCAAACGCCTGGTCCATGGAATCACTCCAGAAGGTCATGGTGACAAAATTGGTCAGATAATGCCCGACTGAATCGGTGAACAGGTCCAGCAACTGAAGGGTGGGTCCGGCAAAAAAGATAAATGCAATAACCGCAAACGCCAGCCAGAGATTGATGAGACTCATATATTTGAGGCCCCGCTTCAGGCCGGAGACCGAAGAAGCAATATACGCCGCCATGAACAGGATAAGAACAAAAACGGTCACCCCCGGGGTCATTTCAATGCCGGTAATATGGGTCATACCGAACTTGATGGACAGAATCCCCAGCCCCAGGGCCGTGCTGATGCCCGCGATGGTGGCAAAGGCCGTGACCAGGTTGGCGAGTTTGCTCCACGGGCTGGTTTCTGTTTTTTCCCCCAGAATGCCGTACAGGGAGGTGGCAATGGTCATGGGCTGGTCATGTCTGAAGGAGAAATAGGCAATCCCCAGGCCGCCTACTGCATACAGGGACCAGGGATGAAATCCCCAGTGCAGGTAGCTGATCTGCAGGGCCACGGGCACAGCTTCGGCCGATCCCGGTTCCGCCCCGTAAGGGGTCTGCATGTAGTGATACAGGGGTTCGGCAATCCCCCAGAAGATAAATCCCAGACCGATTCCCGCACTGAACAGCATGGCCAGCCATGCCATGGTGCTGAATTCCGGTTCATCATCGTCTTTGCCCAGTTTCAATTGGGCATAGGGCCCGGCTGCGGCCCACAGGGAAAACCCCAGACAGGCTGCGGTAAACAACAGATAATACCAGGTAAAGTGCGTGGTGATGAATGCCTGCAGAACCTGAAGTGCCGCGGCCAGCCGATCCGGCGCCATGACCCCCAGCCCCGCGATAATGATGAAAATGACCAGGGTAATCCAGAATAACTGATGATCCGTTTTTCCCAGAAAACGTTCCAATACACTGCCCGGCTTTTCATCCCGGGTCAGCATATCACCGCGGTCTTTTGCTACTGATGTTTGTTCCATTTTTCCCCCCTTAAATCATCGATTGTTTTTGTCATGATTATTTTCCTTTTTCCACATAAGCGCTGAGGTCTTTTTCTATGGCCGGATCCATATCCGGCCTGACATAGGATTCGAGCCGCTTTTTGACATATTCAGATGCCCGGCCAACCATATTTCCGCTCTCTTTGGCTTCCCAGTCTTCAAACGTGCTTTTCCGGGTCAGCTGAGAGGGAAAAAATGCCGTGCGGCAGTGTTTCGCCGTTTCCGGCTGCATCATGTAACTCCCGTTGCTGCCCACCCGGTGGATCAGTTCGGTGTTGATACTTTCCGCCGTGATCGCCAGGGGGGTTACCGCTTTTCGGATCATGCCGCACACCTCTTCGTCGATCACAAATTTTTCAAAGCTGGTGGCGGCATAGGCCCCCAGAATACCGCAGGACTGGTGAATGAAATGCACCCCGGACAGCACGGGGGCGGCCATGAGCAGGGCCGATTCCAGTCCTGACTGGGCATTGATGGAATAGGCATCGGTCAGGTTCCCCCCATACCGGCAGGGCAGTCCATAGTGTTCCGCCATTTGTGCGGCGATCCCCACAAGCTGAAGGGATTCAGGGCCTCCCAGGCTGACCCCGCCCGTGCGCATATCCGACGCGCAGGAAGTGCCCCCGGTGACACAGGGAACACCCGGATGAATGAGCTGGGCCAGAACAATGCCGGACAGGCTTTCCGCAAGTTCAAGGGCGGCGGTTCCCGGAATGCTGATGGGACCTGTAATGCCGGCAAGCACCATGGATGAGATCAGCAGGGCCTGGCCGTGTTTAGCAAACGCCATCAGTCCTTCCAGGGTATCGCCGCTGTAGGACAGAGGCGATAACGGGTTGACCGAAACAATGGATACCGGGTGTTCCAGGTGTGTGATGTCCTGTCCCCATACAATGGATGCCATCCGGGCCATCTCCTGTCCGTTTCTTTTCAGACAGGGATTGGATATCAGCGGCATGTCCGTCAGGGTCATACACGCGGCCAGGGTCCGGGTATCTGCTTCTTCCGAAGGATATTCAGCCGGAACGGCCATGGAACCGGCCACCAGATCCAGGTAAGGGGAGGTCTGCACCAGTTTGCAGAAATTTTCCTGGTCCGTCAGGGTTCCGGTCCGGCGCCCCCCGCCGGCATCGATCACAAACGGAGCGGCCCAGGCAGGACCGAACGCAAAATGGTCCCCGCCGATACGTACATTGT
>JAIPDL010000080.1 GCA_021737695.1 Desulfotignum sp.
ATATCGCTGTGTTTCTTTCCGCAATAGTGGCCAATGACTCCATTGCTGATACTTGTACGATTTTGCTCTTGTGTACCAGATAACTTTTCAAGGATTCGATTATTTCGTTCTCCTGCGACTCATTATATTTTAGTCGTGGCGCAATTTGAGCCATATACCAACAGACTTCTTGTTGGTCGGTTAGATGGCCCGGGATAGTGGGGTGGCAAATTCACATTACTGCTGCTGAAGCGTTTGCTTCGCCTTGCCCGTCATGACGAAGTTCTCCAGTGTTCCCCCATTTTGACCTTCCGATTCCTTAAGCAATCCTTCATCACACTGCTGCAGCCATAGAAAGGTCTGAGTGTACTGGCTGAGAATATCAACAAGACCCCGCCCCATACCTGTTTCCATAGAAGGCGATTGATCAGTTTTCCGAATTAATGCCATTGCATGTTGAAACTCATGGGAAAGCCAGACGGTGTATTTTTCGAGGCGGACCTGAATTTGTTCGACGTAATCACGCTCTCAACGCATCATAAATCCAGACCGGCCCCCCGCCGCCGCAGGCAATAATGTACGCTGAAAATTCGACCGGGGCTTGTACCCATCGATATACAAAATGCCCATTTCGATAAGCACAGCACTAATGTTCTGATGCTTGGCACCCCTGAAATCTAACACCACAGTTCACCGGCTTTGTCCGGTGCAACTGGTTGGTTATGAAAGGAGATTTAATTATGGCATTTCATATAGATTACAATGGTAATCCCATTGTAAAAACAAGTCGAGGTACATATATGATTGATTATCATGTGCAGAAGAAGCATCCGATACTGTGTTTTATTCTTCGGCTTGTAATGAAGCGACTTGGTAAAACTGCTCGTCGCAGTCATCTACAATATATTTAATTTCAACTACTTTGTAGCGTCTATCGGTTTCGAAACGAATTTCCATTAGGTTCTCCTTTATGGCTACAAAAGTTAATATTTAGAAAAATAACGTTAAGATAAGCTGCGACCGCACAGCCAAAAAAATCCCCGATGTCAGCTTCATCTTATTTGTTGACGAAAGCAACTCATCAAAATCATGGCACTTCAAAACTTAAAATTCGCTGAACCCTCCAGGAACGTCTTTTTTAGATGCTAATTTCTCAAGTGATGGAAGTGCATGTTGAAAAAACTGCTTATACCCTGAACAAAGATAGCTTTTCCCCCCATGATCCTTGCTTGTTTTCATATCCCTGTGTTTTTTACAATCCCCACCGCAATAGGGCAGATATTCACAAATTGTGCAATCCGGATGATACCCGCTTTTTTGAAGTCCAAAAGTCCTATAGAGATCTGAATTCCGGATGTCAGATAACGCATGGGTGTGGATATTACCCAGCCTGTATTTGGGTGCAACAAAAAAATCACAAGGGTATATGTCTCCGTTATGTTCCACGACCAGATATTGGCGGCAGTCCTTTCCCATTGAGCACATTCCGGCCTTCTCTCCTGCAAGACGTTTAATCAGCTCATCAAAGTATCGGATAGAAACCTGTTCGGGTCCACAATCAATCCAATTGTCATACAGCCGGCAAAGAAAATTTCCCCATTGCCTGCCGGTAATTCCCCAAGGTTGTTTTTTCCCTTTTTTTGTATATTCAACACAGGGGATATATTGTTGAAATACCATCCCCATACTTAAAAAATAGTCAAAAACCTTTTCTGGAAAATTTACATTTGCTGATGTCACCAGGCTCAGGATGTTCGTATTCACCCCCCATTTTCTTAATGTTTCCAAACCTTTAATAACTTTATTATGGCTGCCGCGGCCACGGTTATTCTTACGGTAGGCGTTATGAAGTGTTGACGGACCGTCCAGGCTGACTCCGACTAAAAAATTGTAATGCTTCAGGTGACAGGCCAACTCATCGGAAATTAATGTCCCATTGGTCTGAAGCGTATTGGCAACGCTTGCTCCGGGGTGACCGTATTTGACCTGAAGATCTGTAACCTTTTCATAAAAAGTATTACCCATCAATGTCGGTTCTCCCCCCTGCCAGGCAAAAACATATTGTGACTGAGGGGCAGCCATATAAGACTGAATTAATTGTTCCAGTGTTCCCTGGGTCATCCGGTGGCGCTTGTATTGCGGATAAAATTTTGTTTTTTCGAGATAAAAACAATACTCACAGGCAAGATTGCAGTCTCCTGAAGCCGGTTTAATCAGTAATGGATAAGAATTGTCCATTTTACCTTTAATTTTTTAATGACGACCACGTCATCCTGATATTTGATCAATTAACTGTTTAGAATAATCGCTATTGTCATCATGGGAATTCATCCATCGAATCAGACGTTCTTTTGCTTCTTCAAGAACCGGCTTCATTCCCGGGTCATCCCAAAGATTATTCAGTTCATAAGGATCCCGGGACAAATCATATAATTCATCACTATCCTCTAAATGAGCCGTATATTTAAACTGTGCAAATCTGAGCTGTCGCTGGAAATGGATTTCATCATAGTGACCGTGGTGCTGGAGCATTAAATCATCCTGCCAGGGCGTATTGCCGGGAGACTGCATTAGATCGAACATACTTCGGCCGTCCAGTGGATCAGGCAGTTGGGCACCCGCCGCCTCAAGCACTGTTGGGACAAGATCCATGTTGCTTACAAGATTACTGCTGATTTCACCGGGGTCAATGCGATCCGGCCACCGGATTGCAAGTGGAATCCGCATGGTTTCGTCAACCATGAGCCAGCCTTTGTCTACCAGTTCTCCGTTGGATGCCATGGTCCCGCCATGATCTGCTGTATAGACAAGAATCGTGTTCTCAGCCAATCCCAGTTCATCCAAAGCGGTTACAACCTGCCCCATCGCTGCATCCACCATTGCCGAATGTTCATGGCACCGCGCTAAAATGGGCTGCCAGTCCTTCCAGTCAGGAGAACTTCCTTCCCGGCGCCTGTAATTTAAAAGATCCCGGTGGTTCCTGGGCCTGTGAGAAAGTGATGAACCAAAACTTGGATATGGCTCAAGACTCTCGGGATCAACAGTATTCAAAAAAGGTTTCCCCACCCAATAAGGAAGATGGGGCCCCCACATATCCAACCGCATGCAAAACGGCTTGTCATCACGGCTTACGTCTTCAAGCCAGGTTCTGGCCAGATGGGACAGGAAATAGGCCTCATGGGTTTCCAACTGCGTATTCAGCCTGCCACAGCTTTCCATTAAAAAATATGGACTGCGATAGGGTTGGGGAAAGTCGTTAAGACAAACGGTCTTTCCGGCCCAGGAAGGATCCCCGAATTTCCATTCAACAGTGACCTCAGCCTGAGGCAACCCCATTTCTTCCAGATAAGCATGGTATTCATCGGACCAGTATGGATGTCCGTAGCCCGGGCAGGAAAAACCTTCAAACCCGTAATCTTTTGCAATACGTTTTTCCCCGCAATGCCATTTACCGAAGAGCCCGTTGCGATAGCCTTCCTGTTTCAGATAGTGGTTGAACAGCTTTTGCCCCTGTTTGAATTCCAGGTTGCATCCTCCCCCACCATCATTCTGGGTTAAACCATGGCGATGGGGATACACACCGGTGAGCATGGAACCCCTTGCCGGGGTGCATACCGGTGATACGGAAACGGCATTGTCGAAACAGATACCTTCATGGCAGATTCGATCGTATGTAGACAGTTGAGGATAGCCTGAAAACTGCTTGTGATTTGAATAAACGATATGATCACTGGTCAGCCAGACAATATTGGGTTTTGACATATTGTTTCCGATCCTTTAGCTAAAATAGTTCTCCTGACACCTGCAGCGCCAATGAATGCATGAGCTGGGTGGCGCCTGGCGTGTATTCGGTATATTTTCCAGACCCCATTCCCATGACTTCATTGGATTTCATGTGATCCACCAGTTTTGATCTTAACTTCCTGCGAATCGGTTCAAGTTCCGGTGAATGGATCAAATTCGTCATTTCACAGGGGTCTTCTTTTAAATCGTACAGTTCATCTCCATCCAGTAAAGCGGCAACGTATTTATACTGGTCCGTGACAATCATCCGTTGCAGAATATCGTCATGATGACCATTGTGCTCGCAGACCAGGTGCTCCGGCCAGGATGAATCGCCCTCATCCAGACACAGGGGTAGAAGGCTCCTGGACTGCATATCCTTTTGCGGGGTAATGCATGCAGCATCCAGGATGGTGGCAGTAATATCCATATTGCTCACCAGGGCATTACTGGTTCTACCGCCTTTAAAGCCTTTGGGCCAGCGGACAGCCAGCGGAATCCGGACAACCTCTTCAAGGCAGGTGGATGATTTATCCCATAGTCCGCCGTGGCTGGCAGCTGCATCACCATGATCGGCGCAATACACCACAATCGTATTATCAGCTTGTCCGGTTTCATCCAGGGTATCCAGCAAATGCCCGACAGCATCATCCAGCTGGCGGGCCTGCCCGTAAGCCCGGGCTAAAACCCTGGACCAGGTATCCCAGTCCCACATATCCATTTTTCCCAGATAGGTCAGGTCCCGGTGAATAAAATGGCGGAAAGGTTTATCCTTGTAAATTTCCCGGAAAGAGGGATACTCAGGGATATCCGAAGGGTCATACATGGATGCATAGGGTTCAGACGGGATATAGGGATGGTGAGGTCCCCAGAAGCTGGCCACCATGGACCAGCTTTGATCACTTTGCGTTAATTCTTTGAGTTTCTCACAGCTCAGGTGGGAAACAAAATTTGCTTCATGGGCTTCGGGGGGACCCTGAAGAACACCGAATGAATCCATGAAATGCCAGTCCGTATCCACATCGGAATGAAGCACCAATTTTTTGCCCTTGTATTCCGAAATACGGCGATGTTCTTCTATTAAGGCCGTTGGCATCCCCAACCCAAGCTCTTTGCAATATTGGCCATATGCCTCGCACTGGTAGTGTGCACCGTATCCAGGCAGGCTCCAGCCTTCAATACCGTAATCTGCAGGCAGACGGGTGTGTCCGCAGTGCCATTTTCCGATATAGGCATTCCTGTAACCGGCTGACGAAAGATAATGGCTGTAGAGCATCTGACCGGTGGCAAAATCATTCCTGTTGTGAGGCGGGAATCCAAGAGTATTCCAGCGCTGTCCGTGACGGCTGGGATATTGCCCGGTCATCATGCTGGACCGGGCAGGTGTACATATGGGACTGACCGAATAAGCCCGGTCAAAACAGACCCCTTCCTCACAAAGTTGTTCAAAATGCGGTCGGTGAAGTTCAAATTCACCTGGCCGATGATGGCCGTAATGCAGGGCATGGTCAGTGATAATCCATAGTATATTGGGTTTTTCAGCATCCATGTCAGGCACCTTTAGGCATTCAGCCAAATGTCATCTGCTTTTAAATAACGGTTGGGATGTGCAATAACATTTTGCACTCTTTTCCCACTGAACATCCACTGATTCAACCAATAGGAATTGGAAATAGACCCCCTCTCTTGTTGGATTTTTTCCAGTTTGGCAAATATTTCCCTGCGTTTTTCAACATCAAGCGTACCATTGGCTTTACCCAGAAGTTCGATAAACTCTTTATCTACCCAGCGGCTCTCATTCCAGGGAACTGGTTTTCCCTCTTCATCGGCATTGTATGCCAGGTTTAAAACCATGGTGCCTATGGGCCGGTGAGTCCAGCCTGTGACTCCCAGATCAACCTCTGTCCATTTTTCCCAGTATTGACTGTTGGGCATGATCTGAATATTAATTTTAAAGCCGCCGGGCTTGGCATCCTGCTGGAGGATTTCAGCATAACGGACAATATCAGACCATCCACTACCTACAGCCATGTTCACTTCAAGGCCATTGGGATATCCAGCCTCTTTTAGCAATTGTCTGGCTTTTTCAGGATTGTAAGCCGGGGTTTCAACCGGTGCATATTCCGGGTGTTTCGGGCTCACGTGAGTATCCTGACCGAGCAAGCCCTCTTGAAAATAGGCCAGCGCAAGAATTTTTTCACGATTATGGCAAAATTTAAGCGCTTGACGGACCCGGTTGTCGGACCAGGGTTTCATGTCCACTCTCATCCTCATGACCCGTGTTGCATTTGTTGTAACCTGGCCGACTGTAACGTTGGGATCGCCTTTTAATGCAGTATAGGCCTGGGCACCACCCAGGTCACTCAAATCAATACAGTCCAGATCACCGTTACTTAAGCCAACGATCATGGGGGAAGCCTCTGATCCCATATCAATATATTCAATGGCATCCATGTATGGTAAAGTGTCACCGTCAACGCCTTTTTTCCAATAATCATTCCGGCGTTTGAGCAGGCATCGTTCACCTTCGACATAACTTTCAAGGGTGTAGGGTCCGGTACCATGGGGAGCTTTGATAAAATCCCCTTCAAATGTCCTGTGGTTTAAAATCAATGCCGGAAAATGGAATAAGTGCTCGGGAAGTCCGATCTCAGGTCTTTTTAAATGGAGTTTCACCTGAAGATCATTCACCTTTTCTATCCCGTCATCCGAAAGATATCCTCCCAGCATTCCTTTCATGGAGGATCCCACTGTTTTGTCCAGCCACTGCTGTAGAGAAAAGACCACGTCATCGGCAATGAATTTATCACCATTGTTGAATAAAATGCCGGGCCGAAGATTCAGTGTCCAGGTTTTAAGGTCAGAACTGACTTCCCAGTTCTTTAAAAGATAGGGATGCGTGATATTTTCATGATCCGTGTATGTTAAATACTCCGCAATCTGACGTATTTGATTACTTGGGGTGATCCATGAAATTTGAGCCGGATGGGTGACTTTGGTAACGACGCCTGCAATTTTAAATGTGCCTCCCCTTCTAACAGTCGACGCTGATGCCGTTTTGGTGAATAACGACAAACCTGTCAGTTGTGCGGCGGCTGCGGCAGAAATACCGAGTACTGCTGAATAACGGATAAATTCACGCCGGTTGATTTTCCCTTTGCTTAAATCATTTTTCAGGCCTTCAAATGCTGGGTGCTGTTTTTTGCCCATTGTGTTTCTCCCGGGATAAAGGTTAAAGCAGTCCATCTTTTGAGTTAAAAAGATAAAATTGTATTAATGTAAACGATCTTATAATCTAACTTATGATAATAAGAGATAATAAAATAGTTTAAAAAAAAATTATGTATACGTATACATTTGGATATATTTCATGTCAAGCGCTTTTTTTTAGTTGACACAACGAGAGCAGATGTCTATCAAAAACAAAAAGGAGAGAACAATGAACATGAACGAAATTGCCAAGATAGCGGGTGTGTCAAACGCCACTGTCTCAAGGGCATTTAGAACACCGGAAAAGGTAAGACCTGAACTAAAAGAAAAAATTTTCAAAATTGCTGCAGAAAATCATTATGTTTACAATGCTTCTGCAGCTGATTTGAAGCGGCGTGTTTCCAACACAGTTGGCGTACTTTTTCAACAAAGAATTGGAGCGGTTTTTTCAAAAACCTTTATGGCAATACAGGAAACGCTTTTAGAAAAAAATATTTCTGTAATCATAGGCCACACCCAGTTCAAACCCGAGGTTGAATCCCAATTGTTACAACAATTTCTTGAACGGCAGGTGGCAGGAATAATACTCTCGGGCTTTACAAAGGAAAATAAAACCCTGATTAAAAAATTTTCCTCCCAAGGGATACCCAGTGTGATCATTTGGGAGATATTAAAAGGCTCAGACTTTAACTATGTAGGTATTGATAACCACAATGCAGCCTTTAAGGCGACTGAATATTTGATAGGTCTTGGTCATAGACGGATCGGGTTATTGATAGGGCCATATCAAAAAATGGAGAGGATTCAAAACAGGTATGACGGGTACAAAGATGCTTTGACTAAGAATAAAATTGAAATTGATCAATCCATTGTCATTTCTTCAGAATTAGGTTTCTTACAGGGTAAGGAAGCAATGCATAGACTCCTGAAAGCCGCAGACAGACCAAGTGCCGTATTCGCAGCCAGTGATTATTTAGCCATGGGCGCTTTGAAAGCCATAAAGGAAGCGGGCATGAAGGTTCCTAAAGATATCAGCCTGATGGGATTGGACGATGCTGAGTTTGCAGCTTATTGCGACCCGCCGCTTTCTACGGTCAGAGGACCGGCCAGGGAAATTGGAAAGATAGCTGCAAAAATATTGTTAGAAATAAAAGATGAACCCGGCTTACCCCCTAAACAATACTGCCTGGATTCAGATCTGATCATCAGAGATTCTTGTGCACCTCATTTTTAAAGGGTGTTGAAATCGATCCCCAAAAATGTTGGCAGAACCACCGCCATTATCCATAGAGATTACGGATTTCTCCACAGCAACACAAAAAAGCTGCTGTTTCTGGTTCAGCTGATTCTCCATGTCAGGATCAACAAAAGCAAAACGTTAACCTTAGACAATTTTGAGGGTGCTTTTCCGCCACCTGGGCCACGGTGAACCCACGAAGCAAATCGGCATTTATTAGATTTGGCAATGTTGCCATTTTTAATAAATGGTTGTGGATGGATGCCTGATTTATCCCCATAGAGCAGGGGATCCTCCCCGGCCAGGTCTCCGGGTAAGCCAGCACAACATGTCGAAGCCCAGGATTCAGGAGACAGGGTAAATGCTGCGGTTGTGTAGTGACAGTTCACGTTCTTATCCGGGGCTTGCTCTACACTAGTCGATCTGCAAGCGTTCTTCCCAATTGTTCAATTTGATCTAAGTATTGGGCGTTCTTTAAAATACTCACCCTTTTCGTTCACATTTCCGAATAAGAAAGTGTCCACCAGGGGCATCTTGAGTTGTTCAAAAATAATCTTATAAAAATCCAAAAAAATCTGGGTTTTGTAAATGTCACTGTGCATATTCATTGGAGAGATAATGATGGCTTTTTTTCCCTCAATGGATGGTTTGTTCAATTTCGAATAATACAGGTAAAGACGGTCGACCAGTATCTTCATGATGCCTGTATGGGACTCCCCACCAATAGATGGGAGACGCAAAGATAATCAATTCAGCTATGTTTATTTCCTGTAGACTTGAATCATATCATCCTTGATCGAACATGCCGTATTCTCAGTGCAATGATAACAACCGATACAGTCCTGTATTTTTTTCTTTCTGACATCAATCTGCTTGATCTGGACATTTGTCCCCAAAGCTGTTGTCGTTAATCTTTTGAGAATGATATCCTTGTTCCCATTGACTCTTGTTGCCCCGTTGATTATCAGAATTTGATTATTTTTCATGGGTTCATGGTCTTCCGTAATATTTTTCCACAAAAAGTGTTTAAACTTTCATTTGACTGCATCGCTCTTATGGCGAGGGCTTTATGCACTTCACTATCAATTCTCAATTGAAATTTACCCGAATATTTTTTGTCAGCAATTCCTGAAGGTAATGGTATGTTGTCATCGGAATAGATTTCAATCCATTCATCTAATATCTGGCACAACTGTCGATAAACATCTTCTTCATTGTCACCATGGCAGCATTTGCCAATCCAACCGGGAATTGAACCGACATAGCATTGATCTTCTTCTGACCACTCAACAATTTTTAAATAATGGTCTTTTTTTTTCATTTTTTAGCCCTTCTGGTTTTCAGTTGAACTTCTTTTTCCTGATATTGTTTTGCATCATCGCCAAGTTTGCCGGAAATTGTTATGGCAATTCCTTTGGGATGAATAAAGTTTCGGTGGCTACCTTTTCCACCTCGATTAATAAATCCAGCATTTTCAAGATCTTTTATAAGTTGTTGGATTTTTCTTGGCATAATGACAATAGTATCAATGTGGTACTAAAATATCAATATACGTTTTTTAGGGAGGCGAACATCGAACATCACCGGTGAAATCCGGTGCATGTTGATTGTTGGATTTGCACCAAGGATACTTTTCTGACTCTGTCCATCAATGCGTCTCATCTCAAATTTCGTTGCTGAAGTATTTCCGGGATATCCCGCCTGCCGTCAAGGATACAATGGATAAAAACATCTGATTCGATGATCTGGTAGATAATGCGGTAGACTTTCACATGAATTTCGCGATATTCATGTACGTCAATTCGTTGTAGCTCTGGAGGATAGTGACCTTTTTCCGGGCTAAATGACAGATTTTGGCAAGCTGTTTCAATCTCTGAAAAAATTTTTCCTGCGTTTTTCGGGTATCCGGATTTTTTTATATAATCATAAATTTCAAAAAGATCTTTTTCTGCATCAAAAATGACATAAACATTGTATTTCATTCAAATTTGTTTCCCAGAGTTTTTTTCAAGTCGCTGAAAACATCGGCAACAGGCCTGTAATCTCCCTTTCTAAGGCTATTTTGGCTTTGGGCTAGCAGTTTCAACATGGCGAGGCTTTCCTGGGTCTGTTCATACTGGACAAGATCCTGAAGAATCGCTTTGGCTTCCCCATTTTGGGTGATAACCATGGGCTGTCGGCTATTCGCAATTTGTCGGATGATTTCCGAAGCGTGTGCTTTAAAATAGCTGATGGGTTTAACAGATTCACTGAGTTTCATGTTGTTCTCCATAATTAATTTGACCACAATTTAGTCCATATTGAGATCTATGTCAAGATAAAGCCATGAAACTGGCTGCTGAAATTGTTGGAATTATGTGGGACGGTTTGCCATTGAATTGCTCAAGCATCTTCAATATTCCAGACTCTAATTTCAATCCTTTTTGATCAAAAATTGATGTGTCTGATGTGATAGCGCCATAATCCATTATTTATTTCTAACGGGTATCTAAGCCGACCAGGGGAGAGCCGAGCAGGTTATAAAAGCCAAGTTTTTTCAAAAACCAAGCACTTTCAAAAAGCCGATAGCCTACCGGGTCGACTGGATCCCTGTATAGTAAAAGCGATGTAAAAAGGCAACTGGGGAAACTACCTAAAATGCATAGGGAAAACTACTTACCACTGCCTGATTTTGTTGTTCTGAACGCCGGAAACGCGTTTAATCCGTGCGGATCACATCCACGGCCACACTGAGCTGATGGCGGCCGCCGCCCAGAACCGTGCCTTTCACCGGGGTGACATCACTGTAATCCCTGCCCCATGCCAGGGTCAGGTGCTGGTCAAAGGGCATGACATTGTTGGTGGGATCCAGGTCCACCCATCCTGTGCCGGGGAGAAACACGGCAAACCAGGCATGGGAGGCTTCCGCTCCCTTGAGCCGGTCTTTTCCGGGGGGCGGCTGGGTGTGGAGATAACCGCTGACGTAGCGGGCCGGCAGCCCCAGGGAGCGCAGGCAGGCAATGGCGATGTGGGCGAAATCCTGGCACACCCCCCGTTTGAGTTCAAACGCCGCTGCCACCGGGGTGGTGGTGGAGGTGGCGCCGGGATCATATGTAAACCGGGTGAAAATCCGCTCCATCAAACGGGAAGCCCCCCTGAGAAACGGTTCTCCAGGGGGGAACAGGTCACCGGCCCACCGGGCCATATCTTCTGATACCGGAATCATGGGAGAGGGAAACACATACTGAAACGCGTCCAGGTCCTCCGGGGTACCATGCCGGCGAACCGCGGCAATGACCTGTTCCCAGGGGGCGGTCTGTTCAGGCACGGGCGCGGGCGGCGGATGGAGTTCCACCCGGCTTCTGGCCGTTATTTCAAACAGGGCATGGGGCACCTGAACCGTGGTGGCGGTCACGCCGTTGCCGAAATAATCCGTGCGCCGGGACATGGCCGCCGGGGGGGGCGAAAGGGTAAGGGTATGGTCCGTGCAGCGCTGAGCCGGTGTCTGCCTGGGTGTCAGGAACAGCTCGTTATGGGAAAGGGACGCGGTTTCCCTGTACTGATACCGGGTGATATGGGACACCTGATATTTCATGGGGCCTGCCATCCATGACGGGGGCCTGGTTTCACACGGATGCCTTCCAGGGCCGCGGCATCATCAAACGCTTCCTTATCAAGGGAGATGCGCATCTGCTGTTCGGTTTCGATACGGCTCAGGTAGTGCTGGGTGATCTGGTCCCCCAACGCCTGGATCCCTTTTTTCAGGCGCTTCAAAAGCGGGTACAGCCGGGACAGCTCTCCGGCCGGGTTCATTTCCATGAGATGGGAAATGTCGGTGAGGCGCAGCTGTGTGGTCAGATCCAGGGTGATCTTCTCCTCTTTTGTCCGGAAAGGATGCAGGGTGTTTCCGGGAAGCGCCTCCACATGCTCGGAAAGCCTGGCCATCTGAAACCCTGTGGATCTGGGATTCAGCTCATCCAGCAGGAGCAGATCGACAATCGGTTCCTTCCTGAGAATGGTCCGGTACCGGGTGTGGTAGGTAATGGTGCTGTCCGCCACCTCCAGCAGCGCCTCCAGATCATGGCTTAGGGAGGTGGTGCCGGATCGAACCGCCTTTTCCCGGGACGGGAACAGGCTCTGGAGCAGGGTAATGGTGTAGTTGGACCGTTCCAGGCGCCGTCCCATGTCCATGAACCGCCATCCCATGCCCCGGGTCATGCTTTCCAGGGCAAGCCCGGCAAATGCCGATATGGTGAGGATCATTTCACTGACCAGTTCCTGGGCATCACTGATCTGATTTTTTTTCTGGGAAAACACCCGTGCCAGGTCCAGTTCCATCCGTCCCAGGACATGCCATGAATCATTGGAAAGCCGGTCTCTCACACTGGCGGCCACCCGCTTGACATGATGCAGCAGATTCCGGAGACTGCCGGGAAGACTGCTGCTGAACATGGCTGTCATCAGTTCGGTCTCAATGGTTTTTATGTCATAGGCGGCATCCGGATCTGCCAGCGGGGAAGACACAATCTCGAGGCTGGCCATGACCCGGAGCAGAAATGGAAACTCCTGGATAATATCCAGCCGGGTTTCACTGTTCAGCCGGTTGAGAACGCTTCTGAGCACCCGGAGCACCCCTTCGGTCCGTTCCACATACCGCCCCAGCCAGAGCATATTGTCTGCGACCCTGCTGGAAAGATCGCTGTCTCTGTGAATCTCCATGCTGTCCGTAAAATGGTGCATCATGCTTTCAAACCGGACCGGTTCATGGGAAAAGCACCAGGTATCCTTGCTGCCGCCGCGGGCATCCGGGCTGCTCATCAGAAAGATGTCCGGGTTGTCCGACACCCGGGTCAATGCTCCCGGCATGACAGACACCTCACTGCCCAGACCCGTCCCGCTGCCGGCAATGGAAAACAGGCAGTGAACGGCATGCCGCTGTTTGATGGCCCCTTTTTCCCACACCGGAAGGGTGCAGGGAGAGACCGCTTCCATGGCCACATGGGCATGGGGGGCGGACGTGATGCGGGCGGCAAGCTGCGCCTTTTCCCCCCGGGTCAGCGTCCGGATATCCACGGCCGTTTCATGGTCCGTGTCAAAGGCGGAGGTAATCATCAAGGGCTGCGCATCATTTCCGGCCATGGATTTTTCCAGACAGTCCGTCACAAATGCCCGGTCTTCGGGCCGTCCGCACCACCGGGTGGAGACATTCGGAAGGACCATCTCTTCTCCCAGAAGCACCCGGCAGATGCCGGGCAGAAAAGGCACGAATCCCGGGGTTTCCAGAACCGTGCTGCCCAGAGGATTGCTCACGGCCACCCCGCCGGCCCGGACCGCCTGGACAAGGCCTGCGATGCCTGCGGCGGACGGTTTGTTAAAGACCAGGGGGTCACAGGACATGTCCGGGATCCGCCTCAGGATCACATCCACAGGGGAAAGCCCCCCGAGTGTCTTGAGGAACACGGCATCCCCCCGCACGGTCAGGTCACTGCTCTCCACCAGGGTGACGCCCAGATATCTGGACAGAAACACCTGTTCAAAATAGGTCGGGCTGGCCGGACCGGAAGACAGCATGACAATTGCCGGTTCCCTTTTCCCGGATGCGGATATGGCCATGAGGCAGTGGCTAAGGTATTTGAAAAACGGGGCCAGCCGCATCACTTTGCCGGCGTGAAACATCCGGGGGAAAATCCTGGACAGGATGATGCGGTTTTCCAGCGCATACCCGGCACCTGAAGGGGCCTGGGTCCCATGGGAGATCACCTGCCAGGTGCCGTCGCCCCCCCGGCACAGATGGGTGGCATAAAAGGAAAGGGTTGCCGCGCTCCCCGTGTAAAGATCATGGCACTGACGCAGAAAGCGGGGGTTGGCAAACAGCAGTTCCGGCGGAATATGCCCGTTTCTGATCAGGGTCTGGGGGCCGTAAATGTCATCATACATCGCCGTGAGCAGCCGGGTTCTCTGGGAAACGCCCTTTTCCAGCAGGGCCCATGTTTCCGGTGACACGGGATACGGGATGGGGTCCAGTTCCCACTGCCGGGCCGTCCCTTCTTTTTCATCGAACACGTTATAGGCCGCACCATGCTCATGCATCATCCGGCGGGCCTTTTGCCATCTTCGTTCCAGCTCCGGGGACCCCAGGCCGTTGAGATAGGAGACAAGCCCCTGCCAGTGGGGAGACAACTGATTTTCCGGGGTCAGGACATCACCGCAGCCGGCGGCGGCAGAGACCGGATCTGTCAACACGGCTCCGGGAAAAACCGGCTCCGTTGAATCCTCAGGGTCATCCATCACACGGGGTTGTCTGTTCAAAATAATTCTTTCACCGTCTGTTTTTAAACACAGTTTTTTTCACGATTTCAGACGGTTACCGCCTGATCAGCAGCAGGACTATAATGGGATACAAGTGATTTGTCAAGAGCGTCTCCGCAGATCCAGGGTGTGGGGAAACTGCCGGCTGACACGTGGTTCCGGCATCTGCTCCAGTGGACCCGGGGTGTGGCCCATGCTGAAAAACCGGGACACCCGCCGGCCTTCGGCCTCATAGCTGTTGACGGGAAACACCTCGTAGCTTCGGCCGCCGGGGTGGGACACATGGTAGGTGCATCCGCCGATGGCGCGCCGGCTCCAGGTGTCCACAATGTCAAACACCAGGGGCGCATGCACACCGATGGTGGGATGCAGGCAGGACGGCGGCTGCCAGGCCCGGTACCGCACCCCGGCCACAAACTCTCCGCTGACGTCTGTGGGGTGCAGCGGCAGTGCTCGGCCGTTGCAGGTCACCATGTAACGGGAATCGTTCATATTTTTCACCCGGACCTGCATCTTTTCCAGAGAAGAGTCCACATACCGGGCCGTGCCCCCGCCCCCGGGCTCTTCGCCCAGCACATGCCACGGCTCCATGGCCGTGCGCAGTTCCAGTTCGATGCCCGCATGGATCACCTTGCCCACAAAGGGAAACCGGAACTCAAAATGGGGGTGGAAATGGGCCGGTGTCAGGGGATACCCGTCCCGGTTCAGCTCTTCCAGCACATCACAGAAATCCTGCCACACATAAAAGGGAAGCATGAATTTGTCATGGAGCCGGGTGCCCCAGTGGACCAGTTTTTCCTCACAGGGGGTTTTCCAGAACTTCACCATGAAGATCCTGAGCAGCAGCTGCTGGGCCAGACTCATGAACGCATGGGGCGGCATCTCAAAGGACCGGAACTCCACCAGCCCCAGGCGGCCCGTGGCACTGTCCGGCGAGTACAGCTTGTCAATGCAGAACTCGGCCCGGTGGGTGTTGCCCGTCAGGTCCGTGAGCAGGTGCCGGAACAGGCGATCCACCAGCCAGGGCGGACAGGAAAGGTCAAGGCCGCTGTTTCCGGAATGGCCCGATGCCGTCTCGTTTTGGAGCGCCTCAAACGCGATCTCCAGCTCGTACAGGCTGTCGTGCCGGGCTTCGTCAATGCGGGGGGCCTGGCTGGTGGGTCCCATGAAAAGCCCTGAAAACAGATAGGACAACGAGGGATGGTTGTTCCAGAAGGTGAGAAAACTGCGCAGCAGGTCCGGCCGCTGCAGCCAGGGGCTGTCCTGGGGGCCCGGGCCGCCCAGGATGATATGGTTGCCCCCGCCCGTGCCGCTGTGGCGGCCGTCCAGCATGAATTTTTCCGTGCCCAGGCCGGTGAGCCGTGCCGCTTCGTAGAGTTGCGTGGTCATGGCCACCATCTCCTCCCAGGACCGGGCCGGATGGATATTGACCTCCATGACCCCGGGATCCGGGGTGATGCTGAACCGGTTGATCCGGTGGTCAAAGGGCGGGGTGTATCCCTCGATGATGACGGGCGTGCCCGTGACTGACGCGGCATCTTCGATGGCGGAAATCAGCTCGAAATAGTGAACGGCTTTTTCCATGGGGGGCATGAATACATAGAGCCTGCCGTCCCGGGGCTGGATGCACAGGGCCGTCCGGATCACCCAGGCGGCGGACTCTCCGGTCTGGGGTGCAGAAGGCCCGGACACCGGGGCCGGATCGTCAAAGGGGCGGGGCTGGGACACCACATCATCGTGCAGGGCCTCTTCCGGTTTTCCATCAATGTGGCGCTGGGATGCCCGCTCTTCCAGCAGGGCCGCAAGTTTTTCCCTGTCTTCCGGGGTGGTCAGCGGGTCGGCAAACGGTTCTTTTTTCCCCATGGGGTCTTCTTCCGTCACATGGGGATAGTCTCTGGGCGCCACCCAGGGCAGCGTGTCCAGGGGCAGGCGCAGTCCCATGGGAGAATCTCCGGGGATCAGGAACAGGCTGGTGCTTCGCAGATGCCAGGGACCGCTTTTCCACGATCCTTTCTGTAACGGCAATACATACCCGGTCACCTCGCCCACCCCTTTTTCAAACACCCGGGCCATGCGCGTCCGTTCCTCAGCGTTCTTGAGCCTTGAGTCTTCGGGGGTGACATTGACCGGCAGCCGCTGCTCCTTCCACAGCCAGTGAAACACATCTTCGTAAGCCGGAATCACATATTTTGGATCCACCCCCAGGATATGGGTGAGGGCGTTCATGAACCGCAGGGCCTGTTCCGGCCCGAACCCGTAATCCGTTGTTTCATCGGCAAACAGCGCGTCGTCTTTCCACAAAGGGATGCCGTCTTTGCGCCAGAAACAGCTCAACGCCCACCGGGGCAGGGATTCCCCGGGATACCACTTGCCCTGGCCCAGGTGAAGGAGACTGCCCGGGGCCCACAGTTCCTTAAGCCGCTTGAGCAGGGCCATGGACAACGGTTTTTTGGTGGGACCCACAGCGGCCGTGTTCCACTCATCCCCCTCCATGTCCGTGGCGGAGACAAAGGTGGGTTCACCGCCCATGGTCAGGGTGATCTGCTCTTGTTGAATCTGATCATCCACCTGATGGCCCAGGGCCTCGATCTCCTGCCAGATCTCTTCGGGATAGGGCTTGGTGGAGCGCGGGTCCTCATGGATCCGGGTGATCTTCATGTCATGGCTGAACGCCACCTCGCACGGCTCCAGCAGTCCGGTAACCGGGGCTGCACTTCTGGGATCCGGTGTGCAGGCCAACGGGATATGGCCCTCACTTGCCAGCAGGCCGGAGGTGGGATCCAGGCCGATCCACCCGGCGCCCGGAAGATACACTTCCGTCCAGGCATGAAGATCGGTGAAATCCTTTTCCGGACCGGACGGGCCTTCCAGGGATTTGACATCCGGGGCCAGCTGAATCAGATACCCGGACACGAAACGAGCTGCCAACCCCATGTGCCGAAGGACCTGCACCAGCAGCCAGGCCGAATCCCTGCAGGAACCGCTCAGCTTGGTGAGGGTTTCCTCACTGCTCTGGACGTTGGGCTCCATGCGGATGTTGTACCGAATGGTCTTTTCCAGGCCCTGGTTCAGCATGACCAGGAAATCGTTGGTGTCCATCTCGCTGCGGTCGATGGCAGCCAGATATTCTTTGAGCTTTTTTCCCGGCGGAGCTACCTGGAGAAAGGGTTTGAGGTCCTTTGCCAGTTCCGGTTTGTAAGTAAAGGGAAACTTTTCGGCATGGGGCTCAAGGAAAAAATCAAAGGGGTTGATGATAATCATCTCAGCTGTCAGATCCACCACAATGGAGAACCGGTCCGTTTTTTCAGAAAAGTTCAGACGGGCAAGGTAATTACTGAAGGGATCCTGCTGCCAGTTGATAAAATGTTTTTCCGGCAAAATTTTCTGGGAATAGCTCAAAATGGGGGTGCGGCAGTGGGGGGCCGGCCGCAGCCGGACCACCTGGGCTCCCAGCTGGATTTTTTTGTCATACCGATAGTCTGTTTTCAGACCTCGTTATTTTTAGCTCAAAAACAGCCATTTTTTTGGACAGTCAATCATTTCAAAGGTGACTGTCCAACTTCAATAGCCAAAGACTTTCCTGTCGGAGTCAACGCATTCAACCCGGTAAGTTTTCGGC
>JAIPDL010000081.1 GCA_021737695.1 Desulfotignum sp.
GCCCCTTTGACCGCCTGGAGCAGCACCAGGTGCTGGGGCAGGATATCGGGAATCTGTACCGGAGGAATGTGAAATTCATCCATGGCCAAAGACAGGGAAGTCAGGTATCCGGCCGGCCGTTGGGGTTGATCCGGCGGCAAATGGTCCCTGCGCCGCCATCTGTCAGCCGCCGGGGCCGGACAAGGGGATGTGCGGCCCAGTATCATATCTGTGAACTGTGTCAGATCCGTGCAGTCACCCGTGACAACCTGCATGCCCACGATCGCAAACTGGTCTGAATCGTTTTCTAAAGCAAGGGGGTGATCAGAAGATGCCGCCTTCGTGGATGCAGGCATGGATGAACAGGCCCGGGATTCAATATGTTCTTCCACCAGAATATGGGCGTTGATGCCGCCGAACCCAAAGGCGGATACGCCGGCCCGCCTGGGTTCTCCCGGATTTGAAGGGATCCATTCATCCGCCCTTGTCTGAACCTGTACACGGGTGTTTTCCAGTGGATGCGTGTCCGGCAGGGCCGTGAAATTACAGGATGGCGGCAGCATTTTTTGGTTCATGGCCAGCAGCGTTTTAATGATTCCGGCAGCTCCGGCAGCGGTGAGCAAATGTCCGATATTGGATTTCACCGATCCGATTGATAAAGGGGTGTCCATGCAGTCATGCCGCGCCAGCATGGCCCGGATACTGCTCAGTTCCACCTTGTCTCCCACCGGGGTTCCGGAACCGTGACACTCCATGTACTGAAGATGGGCCAATGACAGGCCCGCCATATCATACGCCGCGGCCATGGCCCGCACCTGGCCTTCGGATGCCGGCGCCACCAGGTTGCCTTCAATGTCGTTGGAGATGCCCCAGCCTTTGATCACCCCATGGATGGTATCGCCGCAGGCCAGGGCATCGGACAGCCGTTTGAGTACCAGGATGCCGCAGCCTTCTCCCACCACCAGACCGTCGGCCTGCCGGTCGAACGGGGCGCACCGGCTGGACGGAGACAACGCGGCCAGCTGGGAAAACCCGATCTGGGTGTACAAAGAATCAGGCCTGGACACTCCGCCTGTGACCATGACATCTGCCTTGCCGGATATCAGTTGTTCACAGGCCAGCTTGATGGCCACCAGCGACGATGCACAGGCGGCATCCAGTGTATAGCTCCCGGCATTCAGCCTTAACGCCCGGGCCAGGATTGCAGCCGGGCCTGATACCATAGCACAGGCCAGGGCATCGGAAGGGGCAGTGGGGCGGGGATTTCTGGCGCAAAGCAATTGCCTGGAAAACGCGGATGCCGTGTCCGTGGGAAGGGCAATGGCTGCCAGGATCACGCCCGTGCGCGGTTTTAAATTTTCCGGCAGATGGCACTCCTGGCAGGCGGTCTGTCCGGCAGTCAACACCAGGTGATGAACAGGATCCAGCATCGATAAAAAGGCTTCGTCCATGTCCAGACCGGTGGGATCAAAGCAAAAATCGGTAATCAGGCCGGCCCGGCCGGATACTGCCCGGTCCGGACACACAGAAGCCCCCACCATTTTATTGACCGGCGCGACCCACCGGTGGGCCGGCACCTGGATAATATGCTGTTTTTTTTCAAGAATATGGGTGATGAACCGCTGATTGTCAGAGGTTCCCGGAAAAATGCCGGCCATGGAAACCACGGCGATATGCGGGGCATGGGATGTCATAGGGGGTCATATAATGGAGAAAAAAAAGGATTTCAAGGGATACGTGTAAAATTTGTGTAAAATGACCGCAAGGTTAAAAAAATACAAGGAAAAATCCCTGGATCACCGGGCGTGCCAGAAGCAGGGCCGTGATACCTGCCAGGAAAAAAGCCAGGCCGTGATCCCAGCGGTTTTCACGCCTTCGGTCATCATATCCCAGTATCCATCCCAGAGCGATGCCTCCGATCAATCCCCCGGCATGTCCCCAGTTATTGATATTGGGCAGCAGAAATCCGATCACGACCAGGCTGATGATCCATCCGGAGGTCTGCTGATACACCTGCTGTGCCCGGAGCCCTTTGCTGGATCGACCGAAATATAGCAGCGCACCAATGAGCCCGCACAACCCGGAAGATGCCCCAATGGTCAACGGCACGTTGCCCATCACGGACAGCAGAAAACCGGCTGCGCCGGAAAGGGTGTAGATCGAAAACATCCGGAACACGCCGTATTCAGCCATGACCAGGGGTGCCACGGTTTTCAGGGCCAGCATGTTGAAAACGATATGCAGCAGGCTGCCGTGAAGCCAGTTGGCAGTGATCAACGATTCCCAGGCCTGATACGCCTGGATGGGAATTTTGCCGGAAGCACCTAAAAACACGAGTACATCCGTGGCAGGGCTCAACGCGTTGAAGGGATTGAATCCCGTATGCATGGATCGGCCGCTGAAAATCAGGCTGATAATGAACAGGATGACATTGGTATAAATAATGGTATTCAGCACCCGGGAAGGGGTGACTGCGTTCAGATAGGATCGGTTGACAGTCATACGGATATTATTTCCTTGTGACGCATGGGCTTAATTGAGTTTGACCGGTTTGATGCGAACCGCTGCCAGATATTCCTTGACCCCACCCAGGGTCAGAGCGAACATTTTGGATCCGGTGAGCATGGCCACGGGGTCATCCGGATGTCCGCAGGTTTTTGCAAACGCAGGCCCCATGACCGCAGACGGGTCAATGGTATTGTCGGCGGTCTTGTGCATCTGCTGAACATAGGTGTCCAGCCGTTCCTTGAGAATCTTGAAATAGTCGATGGGCTGACCCGTGGTGGTTTCGGTAAGGGTGGAGATATTTTGGGAAAATTCCTGGATCATCTGCCAGAAAGCATCCGATAAAATGGGTTTGTTTTTGTCACTGACGGGCATGAAAAAGGAAATTCCCCATCCCACGGCCAGAATCTTTAAAATGCCCAGTTCATATTCCAGGGTGACCCGGTTGACGCCGGATTCAGGCGGCAGGGATTCCAGAATGGTTTTCAGATCGGTCCGGTCCACCGCAAAAACGGCAAGGTTCCGGGCGGTTTCTTCCACGGTCAGGTGCATTGACGGGTTTTGGGGGGTCATACATACGCCTTCCATTTAAGGTATACAAAACAGGTGATTTATGGCATAACATACAGCATTCAAACCGAAATATCCAGAAAGGAAAGGGGATTCCCTTGGCAAAGATTCATATCACACTCAAACTGTTTGCCACCCTGGCACCTTATTTGCCTGAAAATGCAGATCACTTTCAAATTACAGACGGCACAACGGTGCAGGCCCTGATCACGGACCTTCAACTGCCGTCCGATGCCGTGAAACTGATTTTTGTCAACGGCAGAAAACAGGAAACAACCTATGTGCTTAAACCCGGAGACCGCCTGGGACTGTTTCCCCCGGTGGGAGGAGGATGATCCCCATGTCCATTGGAACTGAACGGTATGACCGGAATTTTGACACATTGACCCGACCCCAGCAGGCACAACTGGCATCCTCCCGGGTGGCGGTGCTGGGCCTGGGGGGTCTGGGGGGCGGCGTCAGTGAAATGCTGGCCCGGACCGGTGTGGGGCACCTCACCTTGATCGACGGGGATGTGTTTGAGCCCAGCAACCTGAACCGGCAGCTGTTCTGCACGGAAGAGGTGTTAGGCATTTCCAAGGCCCTGGCCGCAGAAAAACGGATCCGGGCCGTCAACTCCCAGGTGCAGGTCACTTCAATAGACCAGTACGCGGATGGTGACAATCTGTATGGCATGATCAAACACGCTGATCTGGTGGTGGACTGCCTGGACTCTATCCCGGCCCGGTTCATGCTTGAACATGCGGCAAAAAAAGCACAAATCCCCCTGGTGGCCGGTGCCATTGCCGGGGTAACCGGTCAGGTGACCGTGATTTTTCCCGAAGACAAAGGGTATGAACTCATTTATGGCAAAAAAGAACACCTGCCCGCCAAAGGCATTGAGTCCCGCACCGGCAATATCTCTTACTGCGCTCTGATGGTGGCGGCCCTCCAGGCTTCGGAATGCATCAAAGTGCTGCTGGACCGGGGCGATATCCTGCGCAATAAACTGCTGATCATGGAATTATGGTCCAATTCATTCGAGGTGATGGATCTGGTATGAAACACACAGACAGTTACGAGAACGCAGCAGAAATCATCATCAACGCCAAGCGGTGTGTGGCATTCACCGGGGCCGGCATTTCCGTTGAAAGCGGGATCCCGCCGTTCAGGGGCGAAAACGGGCTGTGGAACAAGTATGATCCGGACAGCTTTGATATCCGCTATTTTCACCGGCACACCAAAGAGTCCTGGCAGGTGATCCGGGAGATCTTCTATGATTTGTTCGGAAAAGTCCGGCCCAATAAAGCACATGCGGCCCTGGCACAACTGGAGGTCAACGGGGTGGTGAAAAGCGTGATCACCCAGAATGTGGACAACCTGCATCATGATGCCGGCTCCCGGGTGGTGCATGAATTTCATGGATCGCTCAAGCGCCTGGTGTGTCTGTCCTGCCATGCCCGGTATCCCATTTCAGAGATCCGCCTGGACCGGTTGCCCCCTGCCTGTCCCCATTGTAAGGGGATACTGAAGCCGGATGTGATCTTTTTCGGCGAAGCCATCCCGGAACCGGCCGGATCCCTGTCTTTTGAGGAAACCCGGCAGGCGGACTGCTTTATTCTCATCGGCACCACGGGCACCGTGGCCCCGGCCAACCTGATCCCGTCAGCTGCCAGATCCAACGGGGCCGCCATCATTGAAATCAATCCCGTGCCCTCGGAATATACATCCCGGGTGACTGATATTTTTCTGGAAGCCGGCGCCACAAAAGCCATGACACGCCTGATGGAAAAAATATCCGGCAAAACCCGGCACCCATAACCGACCGCACTTGGAATCTGTAAAGGAGTAACACATGCCTGACGACTGTCTTTTCTGTAAAATTGTCAACAAAGAGACGGACACCCGGTTTTTATACGAAGACGACACCTATGTGGTGTTCAAAGATATCCACCCGGCAGCCCCGGTCCACCTGCTGCTGGTGCCCAAAACCCATATCCGCAGCGTTAACGACCTGACACCTTCGCACCAGTCCCTGGTGGGGGGCCTGTTTCAGCTGGCCGCGAAAATGGCCAGAGAACAGGGCGTGGACCAATCCGGATACAAACTGCTGTTCAACGTGGAAAAGGGCGGGGGGCAGGTGATTTTCCATTTGCACCTGCACCTGATCGGCGGGTGGAACCGGTGAGATATTTTTTATGATTGAAAAAGATTTTGATATTGCGTTCATCGCTGATCTGGCCTTGAGAGAAAAACAGGTCCAGCAGAACTACCGCCCGGTGATCGCGGTTCACAAATGGTTTGCCAGACGACCGGGGACCTTGTTCCGGGGCCTGCTTTTGTCTGAATTTCTCAGCAACACGCCGCTTCGGGAGGCGTTTTATCAATCGATCAATTTTTCAGGCCTTCATGTCGCAGATCCGTTCATGGGCGGGGGAACTCCCATGCTTGAAGCCAATCGAACCGGCTGTGATGTCACCGGATTTGACATCAATCCCATGGCTTACTGGGTGGTCAAACAGGAGATCGAGCACCTGGATCTGGCCGCATATACCGAGGCTGCCGCTGATCTGCGGGCATCCCTTGAAGCGAAGATCGGCCATCTTTACCGCACAAAGTGTATGATCTGCGGGTCGGAAAAAGCGGATGTCAAATATTTTCTCTGGATAAAATATCTTAACTGCAAAACCTGTGGAAAACAGATCGATCTGTTTCAAAAATATTTAATTGCCACGGATGCCAGACACCCCAAAAATGTGTTTGTCTGCCCGGTTTGCGGGGACCTGACGGAATCCGAAGACAGAAAAAATCCCGGGCCGTGCCGGCATTGCCAGGCAGACCTGCGGTATGAGGGACCTGCAAAAAGAGGGCATTGTAAATGTGATCACTGTGGCACGGACAACCGGTTTCCGGCCCCGGAAACCGGACCGTTGGACCACCGCGTTTTTGCCATGGAATATTATTGCCGGGCGTGCAAACCGTCTCATACCGGCCGGTTTTTCAAAAAACCGGATGCAAAGGACATTGAAAACATAAAAGACGCGGAAAACCGATGGAAAGCCATCATCCCCCAATTTGTTCCCGATGACAGCATCCCCAGCGGAGATGAAACCAACCGGCTGCACCGGTGGGGGTATCGGTATTATCGGGAAATGTTCAACCCAAGGCAGCTTCTGGGACTGGAGTTGTCCGCGCAACTGATTGCCCGGGTGCCAAATGAACGGGTGCGCAATGCCCTGGCCACCAATCTGTCTGATCTGCTCCGGTATCAGAACATGCTGTGCCGTTATGATACAAAAGTTTTGAAATCCCTTGATATCTTTTCAGTCCATGGGTTTCCTGTCGGGTTGATGCAATGTGAATCCAATTTTCTGGGTATTGTGGAACCCGGCCGCACCCTGTGTGTGGGCAGCGGCGGCTGGGCCAACATTATTGAAAAGTTCAAAAAAGCCAAGGCGTATTGTGACCATCCTTTTGAGGTACAGGTTGTCGGGCGTAAAAAAAAGATAATCCCCATTGAAAAAGAATGGATCGGAGACCGGTTCAACGGGACCGGGTGTGATGATATCCGGCGGGTGGACATCTCTTGCCGGGATGCGGCGGCAGCGGATCTGCCTGACAATTCACTGGATGCGGTTTTCACGGATCCCCCTTATTTTGGTAATGTCCAGTATGCCGAACTCATGGATTTCTGTTATGTGTGGTTGAAAAAACTGGTGGGGCAGACGTCTTCCGCGTTTAGCGCCCCATCTACCAGAAACGCGGAAGAGCTGACCGGAAATGTAGACATGGGCCGTGATTTCACTCATTTCACCCACGGCCTTTCAACGGTGTTCCAACGCATGGCAAAGGCTTTGAAAAATGGATCTCCGCTGGTGTTTACCTATCACCACAACAAACTGGAAGCCTATTATCCCGTGGCCGTGGGAATTCTGGATGCCGGCCTGGTCTGTTCAGCTTCCTTGCCATGTCCCGGTGAAATGGGCGGTTCCATTCATATCAACGGCACCGGGTCATCCATTATTGACACGGTATTTGTCTGCCGGTCCACCGGTACCATGCAGCGCAAATGGCTGGCTGATTCACCACGGGAAGTGGCACAAATTGTTCAGGCAGACCTGGTTCATCTCAAGGCCGGCTATGTCAAGCCGACCCCGGGTGATATCCGATGTATCATTTTCGGCCATCTGGTTCGTCTGGCCATCTGGTCTCTGCGGTCCGGGTGGGAGAAAGACAAACCGGTCGCGTCCCGGATAGCGAAAGTCGGAACCTGGCTTTTGCATTTCGGCCGTCTGGTGGAAATTGAACAGTTTATTGAAACCGGCTGTGATACGACAAAGGATGAAGTCTCGCTGTTTGCCGTTAATGAACGTATTGAAAAATATGGAACCGACCATGACGAAATTCCCTTTTGAGGCGGGGATTGATGAGATCCTCGATGATGTTGATGGGTATATTGACAGTGTGTTTTCCTGTCTGGAATCCGAATTTCTGGTCATGCCAAAAGGGGCCGGGTTTGTAGAATACCCGGTTTTTGAGCGGGGATATGAGACGTTAAAAGCGGTTACCAATGGATTTTCCCGGCTTGATCCGGATAAGATATTTATGGTAACGGTTTCCGATCCGATTGCCCTGGTGGTTCTGCGTGCCATGTTGGGGTTTACACCCCCGGAATGGGGGTATGTGACTACCCAGCGGACCGGTGTGTCCGTCACCCAGGGGTTTGTTCGCGCCATTGACCGGAAAATCCGGATGGCTCCTGAAACAAAACTCAATATCAATGGGGTGGTCAGGGAACGGGTTGAAGCCTTGATCCAGACGGCCTGTCAATTATTATCCACAGGTGCGCCAAAAGTAAGGCAGGATCAATTGCACCGCCTGAACAAAGCCGATACGAAACAGGGACTATCCAGCATCAAAAATCTTTCCAGAATCGGTGCCCCTTATGCCATGCTGCTGTATGAACGGGTTCTGGGCAGGCCGTTTGCCGGACACAGGGATTCTGTGAGTGACATCATCGGCGACAGCCTGGAATCTGCCATTGAAGAAGTACTCACCAGCGCTGGCATCAGTTTTCGGAAAACCAAGCGAGCTGAACGGATCGAGGGCTTTGACCAGTCTCCGGATTTTATCATTCCCAGTGAATTCAATCCTCAGATCATCATAGAAGCGAAGATTACCGAGGATGACGGAACCGCCCGGGACAAAGTAACCCGCATTCAGCATCTTGGCGAGCTGAGCCTTGCCGGCCGGAACATTGATGATCCCAGGTATGAGGTGATTGCATGTATCGGGGGACGGGGTTTCGGGGTCCGCCGGGAAGACATGAAAAAAATGATTCTTGCCACCCGGGGGAAGGTGTTCACCCTGAAAACCCTGGACCGGCTGGTTGAATGCACCCGGCTGAAAGAATTTCATACACAACCGTCATGATCATCCCAAAAATTTTTTCATAGCGAGAACCGGCGCCATGGTATAATTGTTGGTTGAAAAAATTGTTAAGGAACCATTTTTTGGATGGTATGCATCAGTTCAATGATACTGGCGGGTTTTTCCACAGTGACGTCAAACAGATCGCAATCAAGCAGCCATGGGGTCCCTGACATCCCAATGACCGGCACACTGCTTCCATAAAGGGCTTTGGCCGTGGCAGCCACGTCGCTGCCAGAGAGCCCGGGCATTACAAAATCGGTGAGCACACAATCGTATCGGCACTCCTTGATTTTTTCAATGGCCTCTTCCCCATTGACGGCGGTGTCGATGCGATATCCATTCCGTGCCAATACTTTGGTCAATAATTTCAATATCGATTCTTCATCATCAACAACCAGAATTTGCTTCTGATGGGTGTCACTCATGATGGGTTTTTTCCATCTTTTTCCATGGCAAAGCGAACCAGATCCACGACATTGCTGACCCCAATTTTTTTGCGGATATTGGCCCTGTGTCTGTCGACCGTCCATTTTGAGATGTTCAGGATATCGGCAATTTTTTTGCTGGAATACCCCTTCACAATCAAATCAACTATTTCACTTTCCCTGACAGTCAGTGTGTTGTCCTGAACATGATCGAATTCTTTTTGATCGATGCAGGCGCGGACATCTGAATGGTAATGATTGCCGTTGATGATTGTGTTAACTGCATGAATAATGGCTTCAGGTGTTTCGTTTTTGCTGATGGTTGAATGTGCCCCCAGCTGAATCACCCGCTGCTGGATTTCCGGGGTCAAGAACCCGCTGAACACAATGGTTTTAATATCCGGATATTTGGTGTGGATTTTCAGGATGGCATCATATCCATTGATTTCAGGCATTACCAGATCAATGATCGCCAGATCCGGCACCGTTTGATTGATCGATCTCAAAAGCTCGGACCCATCATTGGTTTCGATAAAGGGCTCAATGTCAAAATGATCTCTGAGCACTCTTTTCAAATATTTCCTGATGACAGGGTGATCATCTGCAACGATCAGGCTGATTTTGGGTGTTGTCTTTTGAGCCATGTTTGGCTTTCAATATAAAAAGTTGAAAAAAACACAATAAACGCAACACCTGCCGAATATCCGCCGAATGAAAAAACACACAGCGATAATATTTCCTTGAAAACATAAAAAGGTTACATATTATGGGCCAGGCAATTCTTACCATGTCAGCGCAACCCTGAATATCTGGTTAGTAGTGATATAGTATTACCTGATTTTTTCAATCCCTACTTATATGTATTTTTTCATGGCCAGATCCGGTTGCGGCCGTTCTGCTTGGCCTTGTAGAGGTGCTGATCCGCCCGGAGCATCAGAGATTCGACAGTATGCTCACGGGCCTGGCCGGCCCGGGGCTCCCTGAGTTGTTCACCGGCACGTCCGGTAAAGCGGACCGTGGCAGTGCCAACACTGACAGAGATATTTGGAGAAACGCTGGAACGGGCATGGGGGATTTTTTCGTTTTCAATGGCCTTCCGGGCTTTTTCCGCCACCCTGCCGGCAGCCGGGGCATCGGTTTCCGGCAGGATCAGGGCAAATTCCTCTCCACCATACCGGGCCACCAGATCTCCGGGCCGTTCCAGGGAGGCTTCCAGGGCCGCCGCAATCTGATACAGGGTTCGGTCTCCCATGGCATGACCGTAATGGTCATTGTAATGCTTGAAAAAATCCACATCCACCATGCCCACAGAAAAGCTGGTGCTGTTTCTGGCCGCACGGGACAATTCTTTGACCAGTTCCTCATCAAACCGGCGGCGGTTGGCGATTTCCGTCAGCGGGTCCAGGTAGGCCAGCCGGTCCAGCAGCCGGTGGTGGTGTACAGATCTCAGATGGTTGTGGATTCTCATTTTCACGATGGGCGGTGAAAACGGCTTGGTGATATAATCCACAGCCCCCAGTTTCAGTCCCTGTTCCTCATCCCCGGTGGTGCTCAGGGCCGTCACGAAGATGACCGGGATATCTTTGGTCAACGGATCATTTTTTAACTGCCGGATGACATCATGCCCTCCCATTTCCGGCATGACCACATCCAGCAGAATCAGGTCCGGCAATGGTTTCTGCCGGGCGAATTTCAGAGACTGTCCTCCGTTTTTTGCCAGCACCAGGGAGTAGTCTTCCCTGAGGAGCTCAGAGAGCACCTTGAGGTTCATCTTTTCATCATCTACAATGAGGATGCGTGCGGTTTTTTTCGGAATCATGGTCTGGATCCGTTAAAAAAGGGTGTACTGATCAAGAAACAGGTCAAAATTGTTCGTATTTACCAGCACCCGGTGTCAGGTCAGAGATTCAGGCCAGTCAAGCTTTTGCGCCGGATGCAGGATAGTAAAACCGGTCAAAAAATTGCTATTTACGCGTTTTGCCAATGGTGGCATTATGCGTAAATGCAGGCCTCTTTAGACTGTTTTTCCTTTCATTCCTCTGATGTCTGTGTCGGGCCATATCATTTTGTTTTGTGCTTGTAAAGATCGCATTCTGGAAAGTGCTGTTTTGCGCAATCCGGGCAGATGCTGTGACTGAATTGGGCATGGGTATGGTGGTGCATGAACTCGTCCACTTTTTGCCAGAATCCCTCGTCGTTGCGGATGTTTTTGCAGTAGGAGCAGATGGGGATCAACCCCTCCAGGGTCCTGAAGTCGGTCAGGATCACCAGGCGTGACGAAAACACCAGGCTGCCGATCCGTGTCAGGCAGATGGCCACAATGACAATAAAGGTTTTTCTGCGCAGTCCCATTATGATTCTCCAGGATGTGTCATGACAGATTCAATGGTTTGTGCCAGATTCTTTTTCAGAATGGGTTTCATGATAAAGGCTTCGATGCCGGCGGCGGCTGCCGCGTGTTCAGACAGCTGTGCGTTGAATCCCGAACACAGGATCACGGGGATGTCCGGTCTGATCTTTGTCAGCTCGGCAGCCAGCCGGTCTCCTTTCATGCCGGGCATGGTCAGATCCGTGATTGCCAGGTCGAACCGGTCCGGATCTTTTTTGACCAGGGCCAGGGCCGCCACGGGATCGGTCAAAGATTTCACCCGGTATCCCAGGCTTTCCAGCAGCTGTTTTCCCAGATCGGCAATGGCAGGTTCATCATCCACGAACAGGATGGCCGTATCTTTTTGGGCAGTGTCTTCGGCCCCGTCACCAGGGTCGGCCGGGGCGGGATCCGAACCGGCCGGATTATCGATCACGGGAAAATACACATGAAACGTGGTGCCCCGGCCGGGCTCGCTGTACACGGTGATAGCGCCCCCATAGGACCGGACGATGCCATGGACCGTGGCCAGTCCCAGGCCCGTGCCTTCTCCCTTTTTTTTGGTGGTGAAATAGGGGTCGAAGATTTTTGGCAGAATTTCGGGTGTGATCCCGTGCTCGGTATCGCCCACGGTCAGCCCCAGATGTTTGCCCGGCGAAAGATCCGGATCCGTGTCAGCATCATCCTGGTCCAGGGTGATGCTGGAAAGTTTGATCGTCAACACTCCGCCGGTTTGATCCATGGCATGGGCCGCATTGGTGCACAGATTCATGAACACCTGGTGGATCTGTGTCGGGTCAGCCCGAACATTTCCCGCATCCGGTATGATCTCCTGCCGGATCTCAATGGAACTGGGCAGGGATGATTTGAGAAATTTGAGGGCTTCCTTGACAATGGGGCCGATCCGGATGGGGACGGCATTCTGCTCCTGCTGCCGGCTGAAGGACAGGATCTGCATCACCAGGTCTTTTGCCCGTTCTCCGGCTTTGTAGACCTGGCCAATGTCCGCCTGTACCGGGCTGTCTTTGGGCAATTTATCCCTTGCCAGCTGGGCATACCCGATAATGGCGGATAGAATGTTGTTGAAATCATGGGCAATGCCCCCGGCCAGGCTGCCGATGGCCTCCATTTTCTGGGCCTGCCGGAGCCGGGATTCCGCCTTCCGGCGCCGGGATATGTTCCGGGTTACGCCCACAACGCCCGACAGGTTGCCCTCAGGATCACGGATAGCAGACAGTTTGGTCTCCGTCCAGAACGTGGTGCCGTTCTTGTGGACATGTTTCAGTTCCAGGGTGCGGCTTTTTTTGATAAATCCTTTGCCTTTTTTTTGTTCCAGGGAGATGCCCCGGTTGAACACGGCCATGGCTTCCTCGAATGATGCCGGGGTCAGGTATTTTTCCATTGATCCGGCCATGAACTCCTCGGCGGTGTAACCGAGCAGCTGTGTCACGGACTGGCTGATATACACAAACCGCCGGTTCATGTCCATGGTCCAGATCACATCCGTGACGTTTTCCGCCAGGAGCCGGTACCGGGCTTCGGTCTGCCGCATGTGGTTGATGGCATCCGTCAGCTGATCCAGCTCGTCTTTCCTGGACGGCCGGGTGTTTCTGCCGTTCAGGACCAGCAGGGGAGACGGCCGGTCTTTGTGCAGTCCGTGGATATACGTGACCATGCTGGCCAGGTGCCGCGTGACCACGTATTGAATGATCAGAAAGATAAAGATGCCGGCGATCAATGTCTTGACGGCATTGGATCCCAGGATCACCAGTGTTTTGTTCCAGAGCCGCTGGTAAACGCGGCTCTGGTCTGCCGCTACCAGGAGGGTGGCATACGGGGCCGCACCGTCCGGGGACGGGGGGTAGCGAAGCGTGAACTCATGACAGATGGTGGCGGTTTCAGGCAGGGTCCCCATTGTCGTGATGGTTTTCCGGGTGGTGCCGGAAGGTTCGCTGATTTCCACGTACACGATATCCCTGAAGTTGAACACCCCTGCCAGCAGCAGGTTCAGCTGATCATGATCCATGTTGTAGGCATGGACCGCCAGCGGCGCCAGATAGCTGTCCCGGATGAAATCCATGTGGTCGTCAATGTCTAACAGGTCTTTCTGATATTCGGTATAGAGCTGATACCCCGTGCTCAGCAGCGTGAAAAAAGAGCTGCAAAAGATAATATAAATCAGCAGCCGCCGGGACAGGCCCGGCCGGCTGATCAGGGTGATCTGTTTCAGGATGCCGGGACGGTGCCCGGTGGGGGTCGATGTCATTTTTCTGCCTCGTCCCAGTATTCCAGACCATAGCTGTTTAATATTTTCAAAAGCGCGCCGGATTCTCTCAGTGCGGTCATGCCTTTTGTCAGCATGTCCGCAAACCGGCGGGCGTTTTCCAGTTCCGGTGAAAATGCGACATAGATTTTTTCCATGCCGGCCGTGCCGGCTTCGGCAAATTCATCCGGCATGCCGGTTGTGTGCAGGTAATACCGGAAAACCGCCCGGTCTTCGATCAAAGCATCGATTCTGCCGGCACCGATGATGCCGTCATACTGCCCGGTCCTTGTACCATAGATGGCATGCGCCCAGGGCACTGTCACATAGGTGACCCGGATGCCGTGTTTTTCAAATACCTGCCGGGCCATCTCCACCATGAACCCGGGGTGCGGGTCTGCCTCTTCGCAATTGTAAGGGCACCAGGGGTCGGCCGCCCGCAGGAGGTCACCGGCAAAGGCCCGGGGAACCAAGGGGATCAGCAGAAAAAACAAGACCGGCAGGATGGCAGTGGATCTTGTCATGGCGGATCCTTCACCCCCGTGTCAAACTGGAACCGGTTTTCGGAAAACAGGCGGACACAGGCATCCACGACCTTTGCATCGTACAGGGTGCCTTTTCCTTTTTTTATCTCTTCCAGGGCCGCATCCAGTCCTAAGGCCGGGCGGTAGGGCCGGTGGGAGGCCATGGCTTCCACCGTGTCCGCTACAGCCATGATGCCGGCTTCCAAAAGGATCTCATCTCCTTTGAGCCCCTGGGGATAGCCGGACCCGTCCATTCTTTCATGGTGCTGAAATGCGATCTGGGCCACGGGCCAGGGGAACTCGATATCTTTTAAAATGTCATACCCGGCCCGGGGGTGGAGTTTTATCAGGCTGAACTCCTCATCCGTCAACGGGGTGGGTTTGCTGAGGATCTCCGCGGGGATGGCGATTTTACCCAGGTCATGGATGATACCGGCCATGCCGATCCCTTCCACGATATCATCGGCCAGGTTCATCTCTTTGGCAATGGCGCAGGCCAGTTGTGCTACCCGCTGTTGATGGCCCGCCGTATAAGGGTCTCTTTTTTCCACCATGGCAACAATGACCTGAACCGTGCCGGAAAGGCTTTTTTTAAGTTGGGCCACGGCGGCATCTTTTGCCGAAAACAGGGCCCGCTCCCTGAGCACCCGTTTGAGACGGATCATCAGTTCCCTGAGATGGAACGGCTTCTGGATAAAATCACTGGCTCCGGTTTCAATGATTTTTTCATAAGTGTAGTTTTCCGCGAATCCGGTCATGACGATCACATCCGCATCATACGTTTCCCTAATGATCCGGGTCAGTTCGATGCCGGTCATGCCGGGCATGACAATATCGGTGATCACCACATCCACGGGAAGGGTTTTGAGTTTTTCCAACGCGTCTTCACCGCTGGCGGCACCGGAATGCGCATATCCGGATTCCTGGGTGCCTCTTTGAACCAGCTGCCGGATGGCGTCATCATCATCCACCACCAGGATATGGATATGGTCCGTCCCGGGTTTCTGTTCTGCTTTCATCATCGGCGTCCTCCTGTGGTTATGGGAACTCCTTGTCCTGTTTTTCTTGAAGGTTCGTGTTTTTTTTTGTCAGAGAGCGGCTGGACAGCACGGTTTTTATGGTTTGCGCCAGTTTGTCCTTGAGCAGAGGTTTCATGATAAATGCTTTGATGCCGGCGGTGGCTGCCTCGTGTTCGGACAGCTCCACGCTGAATCCCGAGCACAGGATCACGGGCAGGTCCGGCCGGAGTGTGATCAGTTCCCGGGCCAGCCGGTCTCCGCTCATGCCGGGCATGGTCATGTCCGTGATCACCAGGTCAAACCGGCCTGGATTATCTTTGACCAGGGCCAGGGCCGCCAGGGGATCGGTCCGGGATTCGACCCGGTATCCCAGATTTTCCAGAAGATGTTTTCCCAGCTTGGCAATGGCGGGTTCGTCATCCACAAACAGGATGGCGGCATCTCCCTTTGCAAAGACGTCGGCCCCGGTTCCGTCACCGGAGCCGGTCGGGGCAGGGGCTGAACCCGGCGGGGCCGTGCGGGTACCGGCAGGTTTTTCGGCTACGGGAAAATACACATGAAAGGTGGTGCCCTGGCCGGGTTCGCTGTACACGGTGATGGCACCTCCGCAGGAGGTGATGATGCCGTGGGCCGTGGCCAGCCCCATACCCGTGCCTTTTCCGCGTCTTTTGGTGGTGAAATAGGGATCGAAGATCTTGGGCAGGATATCGGTCGTGATCCCGTGCCCGGTGTCCTGAACCATGAGTTTGAGATATTTTCCCGGTGCCAGGTCCGGATGGACGGCCACATCCGCTGCATCCAGTGTCACACGGTCCAGGGTCACGGTCAGAGTTCCCCCGGCCCTGTCCATGGCCTGGGCCGCATTGGTGCAAAGGTTCATGAGCACCTGGTGAATCCTTGTGGGGTCTGCCAGGATCATCCCCGGATCCGGGATGATCCGCTGGTGAATCTCGATGTAGCTGGGCAGGGTTGCTTTGAGAAATTTGATGGCCTCCTTGACAATTGGGCCGATCTGAGTGGGGGCAGCATCCTGCTCCTGCTGCCGGCTGAAAGCCAGAATCTGCATCACCAGTTCTTTTGCCCGCTCTCCGCCTTTGTAGACCAGGGGCGCATCCAGCGCGTTTTCTATGGCGATGTGTCCCTCGGGCAGGTGAAGTGTCCGGTTGACATACCGGCATTTTTTTTCTGCCATGGCCTGCCCCCAGATCCCGGTCCAGGCGGCATGGGGAAAAGTGATCTGTTTGTCCGGTACCTGGCACTGTTCCCAGATCTCTCTGGTCAGGGAGGGGCAGACCCATTCGTTTGCTTCACTGACAAAGCCGAATATGCCATACCGGCTCTGGGTCATGTCCAGCACCAGGGCCAGGATTTTGTCATAGATCTCATCGCCGGGGGTGGTCAGAAAGATCCGGGCGATCTGGTTTCGGATTTTCAGTTCCCGTTCGGTTTTCTTTTTCTCCGTGATATCAGTGTGGGTGCCCACCACCCGGATTGGGCGGCCATTTGCATCCACGGAAAACACCTTGCCTTTTCCCAGGATCCATTTCCATTTTCCGGATTTGGTTTTCATCCGGAACTCTTGTTCAAACGGGCCGGATTCTTTTTTAATATGGTCCCGGATCATTTTTTCAGCCTTTTCCCGGTCATCCGGGTGCAAAAGCCCTACCCAGGTGTCATAGGACCGGGCAGTTCATCCGGGTCGTATCCCAGCATGGTGGAGTACCGGGGACTGAAATAGATTTCTCCGGTCTGCATGTTCCAGTCCCACAGCCCATCTCTGGAGGCTTCCAGGGCCATGTTGAGGCGCTCTTCCTTTTCTTTCAAGGCATCGGTCAGGGCCTTTTCTCTGGTCATATCATCGCCCACCTTGACAAAATGGGTGATGGATCCATTGTCACCAAACATCGGAGAGATGGAGGCCCTTTCCCAGTAGGATTCCCCGTTTTTTTTCCGGTTGTGAAAGATCCCTTTCCATACCTGGCCGTCATGAAGATCACGCAACATCTGTTCATGTTTTTCAGGGGACTGCCGGCCCAGGCTGGCGGCGTTGGTGCCAAGGATTTCCCGGGCTGTGTATCCGGTTATTTCCTCAAATTTGGGATTCACATATTCGATGTTTCCGGCATTGTCGGTGATCATCACGATATTCGGGCTGTGTGCGACTGCGGCGTTAAGGTTGACGATCGTTTTTTCATCCTGTTTCCTTAATTCCAGCCTTTTTTCCAGGTCCTGTATTTTTTTTTCGAGTTTCTGGATCAGACGCTCGCTGTAGTGTTTATAGGTCTTTTCTTCCGGTTTTTGCACAGGGGATTTGGGGGAAATGCGGCCCTGTCCGAGGTTTTTTATGACTGAATGGATGGATGTCAGAAAATCTGCCGGTTCCATGCCTTTTCTCAAGAATCCGTCCGCCCCGATCTCATAGGCAAATGCCTCATCTTTGTCATCCACGATCAGGATCCGCATGATACCTCCTCAGCCAATGGCTTCTGCCTCATGGGTATTCGGTGTATTCGTGTGTAAAAGGGTTTGAATGGTCTGCATCAGTTCCTCTTTGAAAAGAGGTTTGGCCAGGTAGGCATCAGCCCCTTCCGAGAGAATTTTTTGCCGGTTCTCTTCTGAATCATAGCCCGTGACCGCCAGTACCTTGATATGCGCGGTATCCGGATTGGCTTTGATCTGCCGGCACACCTCGAATCCGTCCATGCCCGGCATGATCAGGTCCAGGATCACCAGCCCGGGTTTGAAGGTCATGATTTTCATACCGGCATCGAACCCGTCTTTGGCGGTTTCCA
>JAIPDL010000082.1 GCA_021737695.1 Desulfotignum sp.
GGTTCCAGGCCCGGGCCAGGGTATCGGAACGATTTTCAGATGCCGGTTCAACGGCGCTGTAGACCTGATTGATCACCGGCATGAACCCGGCGTCGGTCTGTTTTTCAAGCAGCAGCCGCAGCGTCATGACGGCCCGGGGATGTTTCGGGTCCTGGATATCGGCATACAGGTGCGTGATTTTTCCTGACAGACGATACGTGATCCGATCCGGCTCACTGGCCGGCACCTGCCGGAAGAAAACCGAGCCGTCCAGCGCGTCCCGGACCGCATCTGAAATCATCCGGGCCGGCGACACCATGAATTTATTGTAATAATCATTGGTGAACCGGTTGGCAGATACTTTGTAGACAAAAAAACTGCTTTCAAATTCAGCAGAAATATCGAACTGACGGATCAACAGGCCGTGGCCGGTTTCAAACCCGGCTGCAGTGCCGTTGATCCGGGGAGATTCAATCACAAACAGGCGGGTTTCCGGAAAATCCCGGACTATCCCGGTGCACCCGGACAAAAGCATTCCTGCCGCAACAACCACCCCGACGGCAACTATCCAGCGGATCCAGACCGTCGTCATCTTCCCCCCTTTGTTTGTTCTTCCTGGGATTTAGGCGGCCTTTCCAGCAGCAGGCGGGCGGGATATCGCCGGATTTCCAGACTCATCTGCTTCAGATTTTCAGATGTGTGCTCAAAATTACTGATGGTCCGGTTGATGGTGTCGCTGTTGAGCCAGACCAGGTTCTCCAGCATGGCGATGGTGGTGTTCAGGCTTTCCATGAGCCCGTCCACCTGTTGAGACAGCGCCGTGAGCCGGGTGTCGGTGCGCTGTTCCAGGTTTTGGGTCATTGTTCTAGCGCTGGCTGCGGCATGGCCCAGATCCTCCAGGGTCTGATTCACAGGGTCCCGGACATCGGTCACCAGCGTACGGATACCCGTGAAAGACCCTTTGGCATCCTGGATCATGTCATGGAAATCCGGAGAATCAAGGGTTTCAGACAGGATGCGGCTGGTGTTCCGGACTTCGTCCATCATGGCTGTAGTGCGCTGGGAAATCCCGGCCACATCCAATGCCGCGGTTTTTTGGTTCAATGTGTCCAGCAGTTTTTCTAAGTTGCTTGTCATTCCCATGATATTGATCTCGGTCAGATTTTCCAGAATCAGGTTTACAGCATCGCTCAACCGCTTGATACTGCTTTTCCGGGACGGGATATACAGGTTGTCCGGGGTCCAGGTAATGTCGACAGAATCGTCAATGCCCGGCAGATAATCGGTTTCCAGATATGCGGCCCCCGTAAGGCCCTTGAAGCTCAGATACACGGTGAGTCCGTTATCCACAGCGGCTTTGACCGCATCTGCCGGATACTGATCTCCGTTGGCAGGGAATGCGTCCAGATCCAGGGCAAACACCACCAGCACACACCGGGACTGGGCCTGATACACTTTGACCGGAGTGGTGATGGCTTTGACGGTCCCAATCCGCACGCCCTTGTATTTGACTTCAGATCCCACATCCAGCCCCTGGACGGACTCGTTAAAACAGGTTTCAGCCAGGATCTCTTTTTTCAGAAATTCTCCGGCCCCGAACATGATGAGAAACCCGACGCCCAGGCAGAAAGCCAGGATCACGAACAGACCGAGTTTGAAATAATTGGCACTTTGGGTCATGGTTTTTTCTCTTTTCCAGGGTTCCGGTTGAAAAACCGGTACGCGTATTCGTTGGCTGGATCTGTTTTCAGGTCTTTGGGGTGGCCTGTGGCGATGATCCCTTTTAATTCTTTTTCCAGCATGATGGTGTTGTCGGCAATGGTAAGAATGCTCTCCAGCTCATGGGTGACGATCACAAACGTGATGCCCAGGGTCTGGGCCAGATCCTTGATGAGCAAATCCAGTTCCGCAGACGTCAGCGGATCCAGGCCGGCGGACGGTTCATCCAGAAACAGGACCCCGGGATCCAGGGCCATGGCCCGGGCAATGGCGGCCCGTTTTCTCATGCCCCCGCTCAACTCACCCGGCAGCAGATGGCTGTGCCGGATCAAATCTACCAGTCCGAGTTTGGCCAAAGCAAGGGTTCTGGCGGCTGACCCGGACAGGGCCGTGAACGCGGTCAGGGGCAGCATGATGTTCTCCAGCACGGTCATGGAGCCGAACAGTGCCCCGTTCTGGAACGCCACACCGATCTGCCGCAGGAGCCGGGTCCGTTCTTTTCCCCGGGCCGCTACCACGTCCTGGCCATGAATCAGCACCTGGCCGGACACGGGCGGCAACAGCCCGATCATGTGCTTGAGCACCGTGCTTTTGCCGCACCCGGAACCGCCCAGGATCACAAAGATCTCTCCTTTGTTGATGTCAAAGGTCAGATCCTCCATAATGGCCTGGCCGTCATACCCGGCATACAGGTTTTTAACTTGTATAATCGGTTCTTTCACACATCCAACACATAGTAAATAATTGAAAAAATTCCGTCAAACACGGCAATGAGAATAATGGATGACACCACGGCCCTTGTGGCGGCCTCACCCACGGCGGACGGCCCCTGACGGGTCTGGTATCCCCGGATGCATCCCGTGGCGGCAATGAGCACCCCGAACACAAAACATTTGATCATGCCGCCCACAAAATCCCCCCAGGACACAAATCCCACCACCTGGTTGTAATAGGCGGAAAACGGATGCCCCATGGACAGAATCACCACGGCCCCTCCCAGGATTCCCACCAGAATGGCAAACACGGTGAGCAAAGGCGTCATCACCGTGGAAGCGATCACCCGGGGCAGGATCAGAAACCGCACCGGTTCCAGGCCCATGATGGTCAGGGCATCGATCTCTTCATTGATTTTCATGGTACCGATTTCCGCGGCAAACGCGGACGCGGACCGCCCGGCCAGGACTATGGCCGTCATCAACGGCCCCAGTTCCCGCACCATGGCCAGGCCGATAAGATTGGCCACATAGATTTCCGCACCGAACATTTTCATGGGGATGGCGGACTGAAACGCCATGACCAGCCCCACGATAAAGCTGATCAGGGCCACAATGGGCAATGCATTCACCCCGGCCTGTTCCGCCACCCGCAGGGTTTCTCCCCACCGGATCCGGTTGGGGCGCACCAGGCTGGTGCTGAAAAACCAGCAGATCTCCCCGAAAAACGCAATATAGTTTTTAACATCCTCCCAAAACTCGGCCAGGCCTTGGCCCTGGTTTGCCACAAACATCCGGATGCGGCCGGCGGGCGGTGCCGGAGCCGGGGCGGAAAGCTCATTCCGGGAAATCCGTTCCACCAGGGTGGCAGCCGCCGGGTCCAGCCCGGTGGTGCGGATGGATTTCATGTTCTGTTCCCGGGCCGTCCGGTCCAGGTGGACCATAAACGCGGCGCCGGCCATGTCAAAATAAGTGACCCCGGACAAATCCAGAGTCAGATCTGTCCCGGCCTGGGTGTCGATGCCGTTACAGGCCTTTTCCCATACCTTTGCGATGCCGTCGGCATCCATGCGCCCGGAAAAAATAAAGGTCCGGCCGGTATCGGTGTGGTTGATGTTCAGCTCAGTCACAAGGTTCCCGGCCCACAGTGATTGTGACCCACTCTGCATCCGTGTCCCGGGTCAGGATGATCAGCCCCTGCTGTTTTAGGGCTGTTTCCACATCCGGCAACCGCTCCAGGATGATCCCGGAGAGAACGGCTCTGCCATCCGGGGCCATGCGTAGACGGATATCCCCCATAATGGCCACCAGGGTCTGGGCAATGATATTGGCGCCGATCAGGTCATATTGTGTGGCATCCATCTGATCCAGGGTGCCGGCCCACAGGTGATACTGGTCAGCGGGCACCTCGTTTTTCTCCAGGTTTTCCTTGGCCACAGCCACGGCGGCCGGATCTGTGTCAATCCCCGCCATCCGGGATGCCCCCAGTCTGGCGGCCGCGATCATCAGAATTCCCGACCCGCACCCCACATCCAGAAATGTCTGTCCAGGGGTAAGTTCGGCCTGAATCTGTTTTAAGCACATGCAGGTGGACGGATGGGTGCCGGTCCCGAACGCCATGCCCGGGTCCAGGTGGATCACCAGATCGTCCGGGTCCGGATCAAAGGGCTTCCAGGCCGGTTTCACCACCATGCGGTCTGTGATGCGTATCACATGAAAGTGTTCTTTCCAGGCATGGGCCCAGTCCTGATCCGCCACGGTTTCTGTCTGGATACTCACATGGATGCCGTCCTGTGCCAGTGCTTCAGCCCGGCGATTGAGCTGTGCCAGAATTTTATCCGCATCCAAAGTTTCGGGCAGATACCCGTCAATGCGGTTGCCGTCGGGCACTATCGGCGTCGGGGTGCCAAACCCTTCATCCGGTTCCGCTAAAGGCAGATGACACACCACCCCATTGACACCGGATGAAAAAAACATGTCACAAATCAATTCTTCGGCCAAAGCCGGATTGTCTGACTCAAACCCGGCAATGATTTTTCGGTATTCCATGTCACTGCCCTGAGGATGTTTTTGAATCGGTTCTTGAATTTTTCATATGAAAAGATTATTTTTCATATCTTTGGCAAAGTCAAATTGTATTTTACACAAAACCATTTCCGGCCCTATGAAAAACCCGTATCAAAACCTGGTGATATACTATTTTGAAGGTATGCTTTCCCTGGACACGGACATCTCATCTGATCCGCGGTTTCTGGGTCTCTGGCAGGAACAGGGCACGTCCTTCGTATTTTTTTCCCACCCCGTGCCGGAGCTGGCCGACCGGATAAAAACCGGCAATCCCGGTGTCGAGTTCAAAGATGTGTATGACATGACCTGGGAGCAGTGGCACGGGGATGCCGTTCACCCCTATGATGTGGCGGATTTTTGTATTTTTCCGCCCTGGGAGGTCCCTGAACAGATCCATGGAAAACGTCCGGTCATGATGGACCCGGGCGTGGTATTCGGCACAGGGCTTCACCCCACCACCCATGACTGCCTGGATCTCATCTGCCGGGTATGTGCATGCGAACCCGTCCACACAGTGCTGGATATCGGCACAGGTACGGGGCTGCTGGCCTTAGGGGCTGCGGCCATGGGATGTGAAAGGATTCTGGCCTGTGATTTCAATCTTCTGGCCGTGAAAACCACCCGGAAAAACATCGCCCTCAACCACTGGGACGACCGGATCCTGGCGTTTCAGGCCCAAGGCGAAACCATTGTGGGCCTGCCCTGTGATCTGCTGGTGGCCAATATTCATTATGATATCATGCGGCAGTTGCTGGACAGCCCGGAATTTGTGAAAAAACCCCGGGTCATGCTGTCCGGACTGCTGCGGTCCGAGGCCCGGGACGTGGCTGCTGCGCTGGAAAAAAAACAGATGACCATTCTGGGGCACCGGTGCCCGGACGGGATCTGGCACACGTTTCTGGCCCGTCCCCGGGCAGACCGCCCCCAACACGCCCCGGGCCGCCGTACCGGTTCAATCCCCGGACTTGCAAAGGAATGACCCCCTCCCATGTCCCATGATCCTGCATTTGTTTTCCGTCAGGCCCTGATCCGGACCACCCTGGGCGCTGTAATGATCAGTTTTTCCGCGGTATTTGTCAAAATCGCCCAGGTAACCCCCACAGGCTCCGCATTTTACCGGGTGTTTTTCGGGGGATGTATTCTGCTGATGATCCTGCTGGTCCGCGGCCAGCTGCGATGGTATGGCGGACATTTCCTGAAACTGGCCCTGATCACCAGCCTGTTCTTTGCCCTGGATCTTTATACCTGGCACCGCAGCATCCGATTTGTGGGGCCGGGTCTGGCAACGATCGTGGCCAATTTTGAAGTATTCATGGTGCCGGCCGTGGCGTTTGCGATTTATGGGGAAAAACCCTCGATCCGATTGATCCTTTCCATCCCCCCGGCCCTGATCGGGCTGTTCATGATCGTGGGCACCCCCTGGGGTCAACTGACCCCGGCCTTCCGCCTGGGTCTTTTTTATGGCATTGCCGCGGCTGTATTTTACACGGGGTTTCTCATGGTGTTCAGGCGGATACAGTCTGAGCCCGGCAGTCCGCCCGTTGTCTACACCCTCATGGTGGTGTCATTTGCCACGGCCCTGTTTCTGGGCCTGGAAATAATCCGGACCGGAGAATCGTTCGCCATTCCGAATATGTTTTCTTTGTCCTCACTGGTGGGTCTGGCCCTGATGAGCCAGACCCTGGGCTGGCTTCTCATCGGCCAGTCTCTGCCGAAAATTCCGGCCGCCGTTGCCGGGCTGATTCTGCTGCTTCAGCCGTCGTTGTCCTTTGTATGGGATGTGCTGTTTTTCAACCGGGAGACCTCGGCCATGGCATGGACCGGTGTATTTCTGGCCCTGTGCGCCATCTATATCGGTGCCACCAGCAGCAAGGCATGACACCGGATCTGGACGGCCGGGTCTGAGCTCTGCCCCCGCCCCCCGTCATTCTTATGGACGACCGGGGCGGCGGCTGTTACAATAGGCCATGCAGAAATCCATTCTATTTACCATTCTATCGGCCATCTTCATCGTTTTTGTGGGCATGGGCATCATTGCCCCGATTCTGCCCATTTACGCGGAGGAACTCGGGGCCACGGGCTTTGCTTTAGGCATCATCATGGCGGCCTATGCGGTGAGCGGCGGCCTTTTGCAGCCGTTTGTGGGAACCCTGTCCGACCGGCACGGCAAAAAAGGATTCCTGGTTGCCGGGCTGATCATGTTCGGGCTGACCGGGTATGTATACACGATTGCCGGGTCCGTGGCCCAGCTGGTGATGATCCGGTTTTTTCACGGGGCCGGGTCTGCCCTGATTTTTCCCATTGCCATGGCCTATATCATTGAATCCGCGGAAGATCACGTGGGCAAATACCTGGGCTGGTTCAACATTGCCATATTTGCCGGCATTGGCGCCGGCCCCGTCCTGGGCGGTTTTTTTCTGGATCTTCTGGGAAAAAATGCGGGGTTTTATGCCATGGCCGTGCTCAGCATTGTCTCCGCGATCCTGGTGATCACCATTCTTCCCGGACAGGCCGCTGACCGGCCCCTGGAAAAACGGATACCGATATTTTCCCTGTTCCGGCAGATGATGAAAAGCCGGCGGGTGAGAGGCATTCTGCTGGCACGGATGGCCACCATGATCATCATGGTCCCCACCTTTGCCTTTCTGCCGCTTTTGATGATGCAGCAGATGGGAGCCAGCGGTTCCCAGATCGGCACGGTCATCGCCTGCCGCACCCTGGTCAATGCCGTATTCCAGGTGCCGTTCGGAAAGCTGGCCGACTCCCGGGATCAGAACCGGCTGCTGCTGGGCGGCACCGTTTTGATCGGCGTCACCATGTGTTGTGTCCCCTTTGCCACCGGCGTTGTTTCCCTGCTGCTTCTGTTTGCGGTGATCGGCCTGGGCGAGGCCATTTCCTGGCCGGCCATGGGGGCGCTGGCCGCCACAGAAGGAAAGAAATTCGGCCAGGGATCCATGATGGGGGTGTTCAACATGGCCATGAACTTAGGCGTGTTTATAGGGGCCATGGGGGTGGGCGCGCTGGTGGATCTGTTCAGTATTGACTGGGCGTTTTATGCCGTGGGAATGGCGCTGATTCTCTGTGCTGTGGCGGCCGCGGCCATGATCAAAAATCCATCCGAGCCACTTGAAAACAATTGATGTCTCAATAAAACAGCGGCAGCCCGCTCAGCCGTTCAGGCCGGGCGGGCTGCCGATTTTACGGGTATCTGTCCGGGGTTATTCCAGCTCGCCCCGTTCTTCCAGCACCTTTTTCAGGGTGGCAAGCGCCGTATTGGCCGCGGGCACCCCGCCGTAGATACTGGTCTGAAAAATCACTTCCGCGATCTCTTCTTTCGTGCATCCCACGTTCAATGCCGCGTGAATATGCAATGCCAGTTCCTCGGGCTTTGACAGCACGGTCAAAGCCGCCACTGTAACCAGCTGCCTTGTGGCGTGGGGGATCTTTTCTCTGGCATACATCTGGCCGGTGATGTACAACGACATGTCTTTGGCCAGATCCTTGTCAAAGAACCGCCACAGGTTGTAGGGCTTGTCTTCATCCTTGACCGTGGAAAAGTACAGCTTGGCCGTTTCTCCGGTCTTTTTTGCAATATCTTTCGGGTCCATGGGGCCCTCCTTTACCGGTTGGCTTTCCGGACTCCCAGCTGATCCAGGGCGATAATCCATTTGCAGATATTGGCAGAGCCTTCCACCATGGAATAGGTAGGCGCGTCTCTGTAGAACCGGGCGACCGGGTATTCCGTGGAATATCCATAGGCCCCCATGATCCGCATGGCATAATTGGAGGCTTTGGTGGCCACTTCCCCGGCCAGGTATTTGGCCATGGCCACGTCCAGACCGTTGTTGAGCTTTCCATTGTCCTTGGCCACGGCCGCTTTGTAGACCACCAGGCGGGCCGCTTCAATTTCCGCGGTCATCTGGGCGATCATGTCCTGGTTCATCTGGAAGTCACCAATTTTCTTGCCGAACTGTTTTCTTTCGCTGCAGTACTTGGTGGCTTGATCCAGGCATGCCTGGGCCAGGCCCACACCGCCGGCGGCCGCAGACAGCCGGGTCTGGTTCAGGGAAGAAAAAACGATCTTGGCGCCGTCACCGGGTTTGCCCAACAGATTTTCCTTGGGCACCTTCACGTTGTCTAAAAACAGTTCCCCTGTGGGAGAGGAATGAGATCCCAGTTTTTCCAGGGCAGACGTTTTGATGCCGGCAAAATTCTGGGGTTCAATCACAAATGCAGACAGGCCCTTTGAACCGGCGGCCTTGTCTGTATACGCATAAAAGAGCAGGCAGTTGGCCACATGGGCATTGGAAATCCAGGTCTTGGACCCGTTGATCAGCCAGTGGTCCCCTTTGTCTTCGGCAGTGGATGCCATGGCCATGACATCAGAGCCCGCATCCGGCTCCGTGATGCCGAACCCGCCGATATATTCGGCCGTGCACAGTTTTTCCACATATTTTTTGCGCACGTCTTCATTGCCGTACTTGTAGATGGTGTAGCCGCAGCCCAGTTCCTGCATGTTCACCTGGACCCGCAAAGAAGAGGACACCCGGGCCAGCTCTTCGGTAATGATCATGGCGGCGAGAAATCCGTTGTCCATGCCTTCTCCGCCGTATTCTTCCGGAATCACGGTACCGAAACAGCCTAAGTCCCGTCCCAGAGGCCGCATGGCTTCCTCGATGGGCAGGTAATGGTTGGCATCCCATTCATCCGCATAGGGTTCGATCTGTTTTTTGGCAAAATTTCTGATCTCTTTCTGGATCATCTGAAGGTCTTTGGGTAATGTAAAATCCATGTTGTCTCCTTAAAAATTTACATATGTTGGGGTATAGGGTTATGATGGGTGACAGACTGGCCCATGGCCCGGGAAAAGGCCCGGGCCGCGTCCATCAATACGTTGATACAATAAGAAAAATGGGTTTTGTCCCGGGTCCGGATTTCCGGAACGGCCAGACTCAGGCTGGCTAAAATCCGTTCCCGGTAATCAAATACGGGGGCACTCACGGACCCGATGCCCGGCGTTCGTTCCCCGAGGCTGACGGCATAGCCCCGGAGCACGATTTTTTTCAGCTCCGCAGTCAGCACGTCTTTGTCCACAATGGTGTTGTCCGTCACGGGGGTCGGGGAAATGCTGTCAAAATATTCCTGTTGAAACACTTCCGAGGAAAACGCCAGCAGACATTTGGCCGATGCCCCGGCATACAGGGGGGACTGGTTGCCTACGGGCATGCCTGCTTTGAGCACCCGTGTGGATTCTATGGAGTCGATACAGATGCGCAGGTTTCCCTGAATCACGTTCAGGTAAACGGTTTCATGGGTCTGCCGGGCCAGTTCTTCCAGAAACGGCCGGCCGATGCCGGTCAGGTTGTTGGAATGGTTCAGGTTTTCCAGAAACCGGTAAAAGATATTGCCCACAAAATACTGCCGGGTTCTTGCATCCTGGCGGACAAACCCGTAGGATTTCAAAACGGTCAGAATCCGCTGGACCGTTGCCGGACTGAAACCCAGTTCACCGGACAATTCCCGGATACCCCAGCTGGCCTTGATATCCTGGAATTTGAGCATGATTTCCAACGCTTTTTCAATGGCATTGAGTTTTTTGGTTTCCGGTGGTTTTGCCGGCGCTGCTTTCTGTGTCACGGGAATGATTTTATCCGTTGGTTTGTTTTACAGGTTAAAACATCGTTTCATATAACGAGTTAGCTAATCAAAAATCACCCCCCCTTGTCAAGAAAAAAGTTGATTAAATTTATGATTAAAAAATTGCTTGACAAACCCGCGTCATTCTTTCTATCTTAATTGACAATAGAACAGCGTTTTATGATATGAAACAAGCTTGGAAGGAAGAAGAATTATAATTTTCAGGCAGTTACTATAAAATTAAACAAAAGTTTCAGATGAAACCCCAACATTTTTTTTATGGTTATCCGGCCGTGTATCCCAATGAATTCAGTGAGTACACGGCCGGCAAAAATTATTCAATCACGACCATTACCTGGTTGGTGGCGACTTTGTCATCCACATTGACGGTCACTTCCTTGACCGTGCCGTCGATGGTGGCCGCAATGGGATTTTCCATTTTCATGGCTTCCAGGACCAGCATTTCCTGGCCTTCTTCAACCGCATCACCGGGTTTGACAGATACTTCGATGATAGTGCCGGGCATGGGGGCTAAAATCTCAGTGCTCATTCAGATCTCCTTTGTTTGGGTTTTTTGCATGATTGAACAGGTTGTTGACGTCATGTCAGGAAAACGGCAGCCGGTCTTTCATCCGTCCGGTTGCTTTCGGTTAATTTCAATTCTATACTTAATGAACATTTTAAAGTCAAGTGTGTATATTTGCCGGTGGAGGCCGCTTTTTGCAAAGCCGATACCGGTGAAAACCTAATAATAAAATTTCTTCAGGAGTCTTTTATGCGACAGTATTTTGAAAAAATGACGCCCTTTGGCAAGGAACTTAACAAAGGGCAGTTGAAAAATTCGGCCAAAAATGTCCAGCAGGTGGAAGAGGTGGAAGCCGGCATTGACGCGGAAGTGGAAAAAGTCAAAACCGCGGGCATGCCCACCGAAAAAATCAATGCCCGGGGCAGTATGACCGTGTGGCAGCGCCTGGAATACCTGGTGGATCCGGGCACCTGGCATCCGCTGCACACTATTTTCAACCCGGAAGACAATGAAGAAGGCACCACCAACGTCATTGACGGCCTGGCACAAATTTCGGGCAAATGGGCCGTGGTGATCGGATTTGATAACAAGGTCATGGCCGGGGCCTGGCTGCCGGGTCAGCCGGAAAACATCTTCCGGGCCACCAATCTGGCCAAACGCCTGAACATTCCCCTGGTATGGCTGGTGAACTGCTCCGGGGTCAAACTCACGGATCAGGAAAAATTCTATGCCAACCGCAGAGGGTCCGGCACCACATTCTACCGCCATGCCGAACTGGAGCAGATGGGCATTCCCGTTCTGGCCGGCATTTACGGCACCAACCCGGCCGGCGGCGGATACCAGGGCATCAGTCCCACCATTTTGTTTGCCCACAAAAACTGCAACATCGCCGTGGGCGGCGGCGGGATTTTAAGCGGGATGTCCCCCAAAGGCTTTTTTGACGTGGAAGGCGCGGAACAGCTGATCAATGCCGCCAAACAGTATACAAGCAAACCCCCGGGATCCGTGGAGGTCCATCACGATCACACCGGGTTTTTCCGGTATGTGTATGACGAGGAAAAAGGGGTGCTGGACGGGCTCAAGGATTACATGAAAGACATGCCTGCCTACAATCCCAAGTTCTTCCGGGTGGCAGAGCCCAAGGAACCGGCATTTTCGGCTGAAGATGTGGCCCGCCTGATTCCCGTCAACCAGAAGCAGATCTACGACTTCCGGCAGGTGTTGTCCCGCCTGGTGGACGGCAGCGAACACATGGAATACAAACCCGACTACGGCCCTGAAATCTATACGGGTCTGGTGAAAATGGACGGATACCTGGTGGGCATCCTCGGCAACAACCAGGGCTGGCTGGGGGAAGGATACCCGGAATACGCGGATTACCCGGGCATCGGCGGCAAGCTCTACCGCCAGGGCCTGATCAAGATGAACGAGTTCGTCACCCTGTGCGGCAGAGACCGGATTCCTTTGATCTGGTTCCAGGACACCTCGGGCATCGATGTGGGGGACATCGCGGAAAAAGCCGAACTCCTGGGCCTGGGTCAGTCATTGATCTATTCCATCCAGCAGACGGACATCCCCATGATGCTGATCACCCTGCGCAAAGGCACGGCCGCGGCCCACTATGTCATGGGCGGTCCCACGGCCAACCGGCACAACGCATTTACCTTAGGGGTCGCCACCACGGAGATCTATGTGATGCACGGGGAAACCGCGGCGGCGGCCAGTTATTCCCGGCGCCTGGTCAAGGAAAAAGATGCGGGCCGTCCCCTGGAGCCGGTCATCGAAAAGATGAACACCCTGGCCAGGGAATACCACGACAATTCCCGGCCGGCCTATTGTGCCAAACACGGGATGGTGGATGAGGTGGTGAAGATGAAGGAACTGAGAAACTATCTCAAGGCCTTTGCCGGATGCGCCTACCAGAATCCGAAATCCATCTGTCCCCAGCACCATCTGATCACCCCCAGGATCATCCGGGGATAACCACTCCCTGCACCGGGATATGGACACGCACACCGGTCCGGTATATGATGGAATTCTATGCCGGACCGGCACTATCAAAAACCTGCATCAGTAACAGGAGGACCATATGTCAGCATCTGAATTTTTAACTGTTCAAAAAGACGACCAGGTGGCCCGAATCACGTTGAACCGGCCCAAACACAATGTACTCAACATCCCCATGATGAATGACCTGAACGCGGAACTGGAAGCCATTGCCGCCGATGACACCCTCAAATGCCTGGTGATCAACGGCGAAGGCCCCAGTTTCTGTGCCGGCGTGGAAGTCGGCGACCACAAGCCCGACCAGGTGGATGAAATGGTGGCCGTGTTCAACCGGATTTTCGAGCTGATCAACATGATCGACATCCCCGTGATCGGTGCGGTCCATGGTGCCTGCCTGGGCGGCGGCATGGAACTGGCCATTGCCTGCGACATCATCATTGCCAGCAAAAACGCCAAATTCGGCCAGCCCGAGATCAAACTGGGCTTTTTTCCGCCCTATGCGGCCCTGCGCCTGCCCGAACTGGTGGGCCCGGCCAAGGCCATCGAAGTCCTCACCACCGGCAAAACCTACAAAGCCAAAGCAGCCCGGAAAATGGGATTTGTCAGCCAGGTGGTGGACGACGATGAGTTCAAGGAGGCCGTGGAAGCCTATGTGAAAGAAATCTGCATGGCATCGCCTTTGATCATCCGGCTCAACAAACGGGCCGTGAAACGCCATTTAGGCACCAGCTTCTCCCAGGGCGTGGACCTGGTGTCCAACTATTTCCTCAAAACCATGATGAAAACCGAAGACACCCTGGAAGGCATCGCCAGTTTCGAGGAAAAACGCCGGGCTGAGTGGAAAAACCGCTGACGTCCGGTATCGCCTTTGTTTTTTTTGAATCATCTTCACTTCATTCAGCGGGAGGGAAACCCATGTTTCCCTGCCGCTGTTTTTTTGTCCCTCCCCTGTTTCAGTCCATGGTTAAAACAGCCTTATAAAATCACAAAAAAAGGTGTGTCATGATCTATATCATTTGTGCTGCCGCGCCTCTTCTGGCAGGGCTGCTGTATGCGTCCCGACAGGAATCCATATTCGGCGAACTGCTCACCAAGCCGCTGCTGTCCGTGCTGTTTATCGTCACGGCAGTGATCCAGCCGCATACGGATATCCCTTATTATTCCCTGGTCCTGACCGGCCTGATCCTGTGCCTGATCGGAGATATCTGTCTGATCTTTATTTCGAGCCGAAACGTGTTTACCGCCGGCCTGGCCGCGTTTCTGGCCGGCCATGTCATGTATGTGGCCGCGTTTGTGACCCTGGGTGTTGCCGGACCCCTGGTATGGACGGCCGCCCTCATCGGCCTGGGCCTGAGTGCCTGTATCTTTTTATGGCTGCGGCCCCACCTGGGGGACCTGCGCATTCCCGTGACCGCCTACATCGTCATCATCACGGCCATGGTCATTTGTGCTGCCGCTTTCATGAACAACCCCGGCCTGGATCCCAACGCCCGTGCCCTGGTCTTTGGCGGGGCCCTGCTGTTTTATGTGTCCGACATCTTCGTGGCCCGCCAGCGATTTGTCACAAAAGCGTTTGCCAACCGGGCCGCCGGTCTGCCCCTGTATTATGCGGGCCAGTTCATGATCGCTTTTTCCACGGGCCTGATCTGACAAAGGAAAACGACCCATGATTTATAATAAAGCCAATTTGCAGAAAAAAAGAGCAGGCGATTCAGCTGTTTCCAGCCTGATCACATGGTTGAGGAAAACAGAATTTGATCAGGCACAAAGTGAAATTATGAAGATTCGCTATATTGGGTTGATTTTACAGTGATTAAGCGATATTGAGGTCTTGATTGGGACCAGAGATTTAATTCCAAACTGTATGCCATGAAAACAGAAAAAGACACCAGAGCCGAGCTGATAGACACGCAGCTGCAAAAAGCGGGATGGAATGTAGATGATCCAACCCAGGTTGTGCAGGAATTCGATATTCTTGTCGCTCTTCCAGATGGTGTTGTCGAGGCGCAAACGTCCTACCAGGGCCATCAGTTCAGCGATTATGTTCTTTTGGGGAAAAACGGCAAACCCCTGGCGGTTGTGGAGGCGAAAAAAACCAGCAGGGATGCAGCGATCGGCAGAGAGCAGGCAAAACAGTACTGCTACAACATCCAGAAATGCACCAATAGATTTCTGCCATTCTGTTTTTACACCAACGGATTGGAGACCTATTTCTGGGATCTGGAAAATTACCCGCCGCGCAAGGTCATTGGATTTCCCACCCTGGACGATCTGGAGCGGCTGAACTATATCCGGCAGAATCGCAAACCGCTCACTCGTGAACTGATCAACACCGATATTGCAGGGCGCGATTACCAGATCAGGGCTATCCGCTCCGTTCTCGAAGGAATTGAGAAAAAGAAACGCTCTTTTCTGCTGGTCATGGCCACCGGAACCGGAAAGACCCGTACCAGTATTGCCTTGGTGGATGCCCTGATGCGGGCCGGTCATGCAGAAAGAATCCTTTTTCTGGTGGATCGCATTGCATTGCGGGAGCAGGCATTGAACGCCTTTAAAGAGCATCTGCCGGATGAGCCCAGATGGCCGAATGTGGGAGAAAAGATGATCAGCGTGGATCGCAGGATCTATGTTTCTACATATCCCAGCATGCTCAATATCATCCGGGATGAGAGCCTGTATTTGTCCCCTTATTTTTTTGATTTTATCTTTATTGATGAAAGCCATCGATCTATTTACAATACCTATGGCGAGATTCTGGACTATTTCAAAACCATGCATCTGGGGATGACTGCCACCCCCACGGACATGATCGATCATAATACCTTTTCCCTGTTCGATTGTGAGGATGGCCTGCCCACATTTGCCTATACCTTTGAAGAGGCCGTCACCAACACACCGCCGTATCTGAGCAATTTCCAGGTGATGAAAATTCAGACCAGATTTCAGGCAGACGGTATCAGTAAACGGACCATCGCTCTTGCGGATCAAAAAAAACTGATTCTGGACGGGGTGGATATTGAAGAGATCAATTTTGAAGGCTCCCAGCTTGAGAAAAAAGTGATCAACCGGGGAACCAACACACTGATTGTGAAAGAATTCATGGAGGAATGCCTTAAGGATCACAACGGGGTGCTGCCTGGAAAAACCATTTTCTTTTGTTCTTCCAAGGCCCATGCCAGACGGGTGGAAGAGGTGTTTGATGCTCTTTTTCCACAGTATAACGGCGAGCTGGCCAAAGTCATGGTGTCTGATGATCCAAGGGTTTATGGAAAAGGTGGGCTTTTAGACCAGTTCACCAACCAGGATATGCCCCGGGTTGCCATCAGCGTGGATATGCTGGATACCGGCATCGATGTCAGAGAGATCGTCAATCTTTGTTTTGCCAAGCCGGTTTATTCCTATACCAAGTTCTGGCAGATGATCGGTCGGGGCACCCGTCTTCTGGAACCGGCCAAACCCAAACCCTGGTGTCTTGAAAAACAGGCCTTTTTGATCATGGACTGCTGGGATAATTTTGAATACTTCAAGCTGACACCGGAGGGCAGTAGACCAGATCCGGGCCTGCCGCTGCCGGTCAGGCTGTTCGGCATCAGGCTGGATAAAATTGAAACCGCGCTGCATCTTGGCAAAGAGAATATTGCCCAAAAAGAAACAGGAAACCTCCGCCGGCAGATCGATCATTTGCCCGTATCTTCCGTGGTCATCAAAGAGGCGGCGGTCCTGTTGAACCGTCTGGCAGAGGAAAATTTCTGGACTCATCTGGATCAGGACAAGCGTGAATTTTTGCGCACTCAGATCAAACCGTTGTTCAGAACCGTTTCAGATAGGGATTTCAAAGCCATGCGGTTCGAAAAGGATGTGCTGGAGGTCTCCATTGCACGGCTTTTAAAAAACAAAAAGCGCTTTGATGCCTTAAGATCCGGTGTCATTACCCAGATCGGTGAACTGCCCTTGTCCGTGCATATTGTGAAGCGGGAACAGGGCTTGATTGAGCAGTCCCAGAAAGAAGTCTTCTGGGCAGACGTGTCTGATGAAGCATTGGATATGCTTGTGGAAAAGCTCAGTCCTTTGATGAAATTCAGGGAAAAAGACAATCCGTTCTCACCCATTGAACTGGACCTCAAAGACAAGATAAAGCAAAAAGAGTTCGTGGAATTCGGCCCCCAGCATGAAGCCGTCAGCATTACCCGGTACAAGGAGATGGTGGAGGCCAAAATTCTGGCGCTTATGGAAAACAACCCAGTGCTGTTAAAAATCAAGGAAAACAAGCCGGTTTCAGAAACGGATATTCAAAGGCTGGCCCAGGTCTTGACGGATGCCCATCCCCACATTACCGAAAATTTACTAAAAAAAGTGTATCAGCATCCAAAGGCTGGATTTCTTCAGTTCATCCGCCATATTTTAGGGGTTGAGCCTCTGGAATCTTTTCCCCAAACAGTTGCAAACGCTTTTGACCAGTTCATCACCGCCCATACAGATCTGAACTCCAGGCAGCTGGAGTTTTTACGGCTGCTCAAAGAATTCATCCTTGAACGGGAAAAAGTGGAGAAAAAAGACCTGATCCAGTCCCCGTTTACCGTGATTCATCCCCAGGGAATCCGGGGGGTCTTCAGCCCGGCCGTTATCAATGAGATCCTGGCGCTGACCGAGGAGCTGGCCGCATGATCCACCGGAAAACAACCCCTGAAGAACTGGCCCTGATCTTAGAGGAAGGAGAAGGATACACCCTGGAGTTCAAGCAGAATGTGAACGCTGATCTGGCAAAAGAGCTGGTCGCTTTTGCCAATGCATCTGGCGGCCGGATTTTTATCGGCGTGGCCGACAATAACCAGATTACCGGCTGCCGGTTTTCCAATGCGCTTTTTTCCAGAATCGAAGCCATGGCCGCTTCCTGTGATCCCCCGGTGACCCTCTTTATTGAAAAACTGCCGGATCAACATATCATTGTCATCCATGTGCCTGAAGGGGCCAACCGACCCCATCGCTGCACCAAAGGCTTTTATCTGAGAAACGGTGCCAGTTCCCAGAAAATGAGTACCGCCGACATCACCGCCTTTATCCAGTCCGAAGGAAAGGTCCGATTCGATCAGCAGCTCAGGATGGATTTGGATTGGCAAGAGGTGCTTGATCTATCCCG
>JAIPDL010000083.1 GCA_021737695.1 Desulfotignum sp.
CTCCGGCAGCCGCCTGGAAAACTGCCCGGCATGGGAATTCAATTCCGGAGATCTTTGCTGGTTCATCAACGGCACCCGATGCAACGGTGAATCATACCCTTCCTGGGCAGAAAAAATGGAAGCCTGCCGGAAATGTCCGGTATTCATCAAAATTTTCGAACCAGACAAAGGAAGCATTGAGAATGAATGAGTCTGCACAACATTGTTCCACCTGCAAAATCGACGGCAATCGTGTTCCTGAGCAGCGCAGCCAACTGCCCGGGGCCATCCGGGACATCATCGCATCTCTGGATGATGACACCTGTTTTGCCCATATCGGTGACGAACCCATTCATTTTTCGATCTCTGTTCAGGACATGATTGAAAAATTCAGACAAGTGCTGTTTCCCGGATATTTTTCCAGGGAAAAAGTGGACCATGCCAACCTGACCTACCACATCGGTCAATCCGTGTCCCAGTTATATGATATTTTGTCCGAACAGATCATTCATGTGCTTCGCCATGACTGCCACCGATATGATCTGGAGTGCACGGAATGCGAACCCCGGGGACATGATGCGGCCCTGACCATGATCCGGGCCATCCCTGAACTGAGACAGGAACTGGCCGAGGATGTCAAAGGGGCCTATGCCGGGGATCCGGCAGCCAAAAGCCATGATGAAGTCATTTTTTCCTATCCGGGACTGTATGCCACCATGGTGTACCGGATTGCCAACCGGCTGTTCAGGCTTCAGGTGCCCCAGCTGCCCCGGATCATGACCGAACAGGCCCACAGCCTGACCGGTATCGATATTCATCCCGGCGCCACCATCGGCCGGCGGTTTGTCATTGACCACGGCACCGGTATTGTGATCGGTGAAACATCGGAAATCGGAAACAATGTCCGAATCTATCAGAATGTGACCATCGGCGCCTTGTCTCTTCCTCCGGATGCCGGAGAAAAACTCAGAGGCGCCAAACGCCATCCCACCATTGAAGATGATGCGATCATCTATTCCGGGGCCACGATCTTAGGCGGAGACACCGTGATCGGGACCCGGTCCGTGGTTGGGGGCAATGTGTGGCTCACCTCTTCTATCCCACCGGACACCAAGGTATTCATGGAATCTCCCAAGCTGGTTTACAAACACCCGCCCTCACACAAGGAATATCAAAATGAAAAAACTGCCTGATATCACTGCAGCCTGCGGCAACACCCCTCTGGTCTATCTGGATAAGGCAAGCCGGGCCACCGGGGCCGACATTTATGGAAAACTGGAATATTTCAACCCCCTGTCCTCGGTCAAAGACCGCATCGGCCTGGCCATGATCGATGATGGGGTGAAAACCGGAAAAATCAATCCGGACACCGTGGTTGTGGAGCCCACCTCGGGCAACACCGGCATTGCCCTGGCGTTTGTGTGCCGGGTCAAGGGCCTGAAACTGATTCTGACCATGCCTGAAACCATGAGCATCGAGCGCCGGCAGCTGCTGGCCCACTTAGGCGCGCAGCTGCATCTGACGCCCGGGGAAAAAGGGATGAAAGGGGCTATCGCGGCGGCCCGGAACCTGGTTGAAACAACCGGCAACGCCTGGATGCCGGACCAGTTTTCCAATCCGGCCAACCCGGAAATCCACCGCACCACCACGGGCCCGGAAATCTGGGATGCCCTGGATGGAAAAATCGATATCTTTGTGGCGGGTGTGGGCACGGGCGGCACCATCACCGGGGTATCGGAAATGATCAAACAAAAAAATCCGCTCCTGCGGGCCGTGGCTGTGGAACCGGAAAAATCGCCCGTACTGTCCGGGGGAAATCCCGGTCCCCACAAAATTCAGGGGATCGGTGCCGGGTTTGTTCCCGCCAACCTGAACCGCGACATTATCGATGAGATCGTCACCGTGTCCGAGGACCAGGCCTTTGCCGGCGCAAAAGAACTGGCAAAAGATTACGGCCTGCTGTGCGGAATTTCATCGGGTGCCAATTTTCATGCCGCCACACAGGTGGCCGGGCAGCATCCCGGAAAAACCGTGGTGTTCATTGTGTGCGATACCGGGGAGCGGTACATCTCCACCCCGCTTTTCCAGAATTGAATCGCCTGGTAATGAATTCTCGCCCCTAAGAAACCGGCGTCATGGGCCAGAAAATCAGGATCAACGGCACTGCCACCACTGTCACGATAATGGAAAGCGGCAACCCCAGGCGCCAGTAATCGCCGAATTTATATCCCCCCGGCCCCATGACCAGGGCATTGGACTGGTGGCCCACCGGTGTCAGAAACGCGCAGGAAGCCCCCACAGCCACAGCCATCAGAAACGGATCCGGAGAAATCCCCATTTCCTTTGCCAGGGTAATGGAGATAGGCGCCATAAGCACTGCGGCAGCAGCATTGTTCACCACGTTGGACAGCAGCATGGTGCCGACCAGGAGGACCACCAGGGTCCCGGCGCTGGAAAAAAAACCGGACAGCATCACCAGTTTTTCCGCGATCAGGCCGGCGCCCCCGGAACTTTCCAGGGCATGGCCCAAAGGAAACATGGCGCCCAGCAGCACAATTACCGGCCAGTCAATGTGCTCATAGATTTCTCCTACAGGCACAACCCCGGCCAGGACCATGATCACGGCAGCGGCTGTAAACGCAATCTGAACCGGCAGGATGCCGGTGGCGGACAACACCATGGCAGCGCCGAAAATGCCCACGGACAACATGACTTTTTTAGGTTGTCCGATACGAATTTCACGTTCTGCCAAAGGCAGGCATTTGAATTTTTTGACCACAGTCTGCAACGATTCATCCGTGCCCTGGAACAAAAGGATATCACCGGTCATGAATTTTGTCTGGCCCAAAGGCTGTGTAATTCGTCGGCCACGCCGGGCAATGGCCAGCAGATTGACCCCGTAAAGCCGGCGCAGGTAAAGGCCGGCAGAGGTTTTGCCCGGCAAAGTGGATTCCGTGGTGATCACCGCTTCCATCAGCCGGATATCATTGGATCCCAATGTGGACCGGCAATCTCCCTTGCATTCAGCCAGTTCCAGCCCCAGTCCGTCCATCAATGCTTTGAGATCATCCGGAGCCGCCTCCACCATCAGCACATCCCCGGATTCCAGAATTTCATACCAGGAAGGGGCGGGCTTATGGATTTCCCCCCTGGAAAGGCTCACCACAGTGGCTTCGGTTTCCTTTTCCATGGCGGATGTAAGATGAAAAATAGTCTGGCCGACAAATTTGGACCCTTCAGGAACGATGATCTCGGTGATATAATTTTCAATTTCAAACAACTCATCCGGAGATGACCGGGCCTCGCGTTTGGGTGTCAGCCGCCACCCGAACAGAGAAATAAACGCCAGGCCTGCCAGGGCCACCCCGATTCCCACGGGTGCAAAATCAAACATCCGAAATGCCGGCAGACCGGTTTCAACGCGATACAATGCAATAATGATATTGGGCGGCGTACCGATCAGGGTAACCAGCCCCCCCAGAAGAGAACCAAATGCGAGGGGCATCAGCAGCAGAGAAGGAGACCGGCCGCTTTTGCGGGACATCCATATGGCCACGGGCATCAAGAGCGCCAGTGCGCCGACATTGTTCATCACACTGGAACAGATCACCACAATCCCGGCCAGCGCCGTCACCTGGATTGTGGGAACGGTGCCCACCTTTGCCATATGCCGGGACAACAGATCCACAGCCCCGGCGTTGAACAATCCCCGGCTCAAGACCAGCACCGCCGCCACCGTGATCACTGCCGGGTGCCCAAATCCCAAAAATACCTCATTTATGGGAACCAGGCCGGTCACCGATACCAGCAAAAGGGCGGTCAGGGCCACCAGGTCATACCGGAACTTTCCCCAGACAAACAAGACCAGGGTCGCACAAAGGATGGCAAATACCAGGGCTTGATCTGTTGTCATGATTTTTTATACCAGTTTACCGTCTTTCCAGAAAGGAGACATGGCCCGAAGTGTTTCAATGGCGGAAACCATCGTCTTCACGATATGATCCATTTCCTCTTTGGTATTGTAGTGGGACAAAGAAAACCGGATAGTCCCGTGAGCGGACTTGAACGGTACTTCCATGGCCATAAGCACATGGGAGGGATCCAGGGAACCGGAAGTACAGGCGGAACCGGACGAGGCACAGATGCCTTCCTTGTCCAGCATCAGTAAAATGGACTCCCCTTCCACTGCATCAAATCCGATGGACAGGGTATTGGGCAGACGGTTTTCCAGATCGCCATTCACAGACACACCGGGAATCTTTTCCAGCAGCTGATTTTGCAGATAATCCCGCAGTTCTTTCACCTGGGTATTCATGATGGGCAGATGCTGCGCCGCCAGTTCGCAGGCCTTTCCCAGGCCGATGATGGAGACGGTGTTTTCCGTGCCGCCCCGCCGGCCTTTTTCCTGATGCCCGCCGATCAGATAAGGAAAAAATTTTATCCCTTTTTTCACATATAGAACGCCGATACCCTTGGGGGCATGAACCTTGTGACCGGATAAAGACAGCATGTCCACATGGGCCACCGATACATCGATGGGTATTTTTCCGGCCGCCTGCACCGCATCCGTGTGAAACAATATCCCTTTTTCCGTGACCTTTTTTGCGATCTCAGAAATGGGAAAAATCACACCGGTCTCGTTGTTGGCCCACATCAGGGAGACAACGGCAGTATCATCGGATAAACTGCCATACAGCAAATCCAAATCCAGATGTCCTTTTTTGTCCACCGGCACCAGCACCACATCATATCCTTTTTTATCCCGCAGATATTTGAACAGGTTCAATACCGCCGGATGTTCCACATTGGAGGTAATGATTTGTTTCTTTTCCGGATGGGCATTCAGGGCTGAAAAAATGGCACTGTTATCACTTTCCGTCCCGCAGGAGGTAAATATGATCTCGTCGGGATCTGCATGGATCAAATCCGCCACTTTTTGCCGGGCCTGTCTGATTTTTTTGCCCACCCGGTCCCCAAATGTATGCATGGAAGAGGGGTTGCCGTAAAACCCTCCAAAAAAGGGCAGCATCTCTTCAATCACTTCGTCCGCCACCCGGGTGGTGGCATTGTTGTCAGTATAAATTACGTTCATATGGCTCATCCCTCGGCTTTGACAGAGGCGATCACCTCTTCGATCCGGTCCAGGCATTTACCGCAACCGCCCCCGGCTTTGAGATAATTGGTGACATCCTCTGTGGTTTCCAGTCCATTGGCTTTGACCGCATCGATAATTTCCAGATCGGTCACTTCAAAACATTCACATACCATTTCTCCGGGTTTTTCCATGATCTGGATTCCCCGGTAGTCGGCAATGGCTTTTTGCAACGCAGACTTGCCCATGACGGAACAATGCATTTTTTCCTTGGGCAGACCCCCCAGATAATCGGCAATGTCTCCATTGGTGACTTTGGCTGCCTCATCCAGGGTCATGCCCTTGATGATTTCCGTCAATGCGGAGGAGGATGCCACGGCACTGGCACAGCCGAATGTCATGAACGACGCATCAACAATACGCTCATTTTCATCCACCTTCAAGAAAAGTTTCAGCGCATCTCCGCAATTCAAAGATCCAGTTTCTCCAACAGCATTGGCATCTTTAAGCTCTCCCACATTTCTGGGGTGCATAAAATGATCTTTTACTTTGTCTGTATATTCCCACATATGATTCCTCCTTGGTATGACGTCCTGCATCGTTAAGCGTTGCCTGATTTATGGGCTTAAAATACTACAAAGTGGTAGATTGTCAAGCCTTGTTTCCAGTGTGGTGCCGGTTACAACACAAAGGGGACGGGACGATTGATCCGAATCCGTTCCAGGTCGATTTGAACGTCCCGGATCACAATTTCCACCCCGTTGTCTGACGCTTCACGCAACTTATCGGCATATTGTTGATCGATCATGGCCGCCGGCGTGAACCGGACCGCATCCATGCGCTGGATTAGATAGAAAATCACGCCCCGGTGCCCTGTTTTCACCAGGTGCATCAGTTCATCCAGATGCTTTTGGCCCCGCAGGGTGACCGCGTCCGGAAACATCGCCGTGCCATCCTCCACCAGGGTGCAGTTTTTGATTTCAACATAACACCGGTCTTTTCCGGCACCTTCCAGAACCAGATCCAGGCGTGTGCCCTGACTGGTTTTGACTTCGGAACGAACATGACTGTATCCATTCAGCTCAGAAATCATATGATTTTCAATGGCTTTTTTCACCAGTCTGTTGGGAACCAGGGTATGGATACCCACCAGAGACCCTTGGGTCCGGATCAGTTCCCAGGTATATGCCAGCTTGCGCCGGGGCGCATCACTTCGGGATATCCATACGCGGGATCCCGGTTCGGCACACCCTTTCATGGACCCGGAATTGGGACAATGGGCGGTCACGGTCTCGCCGGAATCCATACAGATGTCAGCTAAAAACCGTTTATAGCGTTTGATCAGCCGCCCCGGCAACAGCGGGGGCAGCATGTATGCATCCGGATACATGCGTTCTCCTTTGTGTTATGACAACATGTCAATCCGCCAGCATGGCCTTTAAATCGGTCATGGCCAGGCTGCGCCGGATACCGAAACGGGTCAGGCAGAAATCATATTTCACCGGATCTTCGGGGTTAAGTTGCCTGAATCCGTCGGTAATTTCCAGGCACGCGGTTCGATCCGGGGTTTTGCGCCGGGTGAATCCAAGCATTTTGCCTGCTGAAAACATATGCCGGTCCAGGGGGAGCAACAGCTGAGACGGCCGGACCCTGTCCCACCCCCCGGGATCCACCTGATCCTTTCTCACCATCCAGCGCAAAAACAGGTGACTGCGCTTGCAGGCACTGGACTTGGCCGGATCTGCCAGAAGATGCCCGCAGGCCCCGTCCGGGTCCAGATGCCGCACCAGATACAACAACCCGGGCATCACCATGGGATCATCCAGAGACATGCCGGTCATGAAACAGGCTTCCAGGGAACCATACTGCCGAAGCACCCGCTGTATCCCGACAATCAGACTCACCACATGGGCCGGCCGGGCAAACCGGTACGAAAATCCGGCCATACCCCGGTACAGATCGGTTTCATTCAGATGGACCACCCGGTCTCTGGGATTTGGTCCCAAAAACATCAGCACCTGATTCACGGCCTGCAAAATCATCTCCACCCGGCCATAGGCCAGGCATGCCGCCACCAACCCTGCGATCTCCCGGTCACGCACCTGCGGATACCGATACAAAAACATGAGCGGGTCCGGGTCTACAAATTCTTTTCGGTTATACGCAGCATATACTGTTTCCAGTTTATGTCTCAATGGAACGGGCATAGGGTTTTACGTCCTGTCAGTATTTTCATGAAATCGGGTATGCCGGTATCATATTCAGATTCGGGTCCATTGACAACTGCAAAATCAGAAACCCCGCCGACAGACCCCAAATTTTGCCTTGACTCTATCCGGTGGATGGACATAAAATGAAACTTTTAACTGATCCAAATTAAGGAGTTACATCAGACATGCTGCAGAAAAAGAGAATCGGATTCATCGGCAGCGGAAACATGGGAGAAGCGCTGGTTTCCGGCCTGGTTCTCTCCCAGGCAACCCACCCTGAAAATATTTGCTGTTCAGACATCGACTCGGAACTGCTGGCCGCCATCAAAGACAAATACCATGTCAATGTGACCCAGAGCAACCTGGAAGTGATCCAGCAGTCTGATATCATTGTCTATGCGACCAAACCCCAGATCCTCGGGATGGTGCTCAAAGAAACGGCCCCGGCCCTGGATGACTCCAAACTGATCATCTCCATTGCTGCGGGGGTTCCCCTGGCAGCCATTGCCATCGGCCTGAAGAAAAAGCTGCGTCTGATCCGGGCCATGCCCAATATCTGCGCGTTTGTCAAAGAAAGTGCCACCGCCATCGCCGCAGGTGAATATGTGCTGGAAAATGATGTGGCTGAAGCCCGGGCCATTTTCAATTCCGTGGGCAAAACAGTGTTCATCCATGAAAATGTGCTCATGGATGCTTTTACCGGCTTGAGCGGCAGTGGGCCTGCCTATATTTTCACCATTGTTGACGCCATGGCGGATGCCGGTGTAAAAATGGGCCTGTCCAGAAAAGACGCCCTGTTCCTGTCGTCCCAGACCGTGCTGGGTTCCGCCCGCATGCTTCTGGAATCCAAAGAACATCCCGGCCAGCTCAAAGACCGGGTGGCATCCCCGGGCGGCACCGCCATTGCAGGGATTCACACCCTGGAACAGGGCGGTCTTCGCACCACTTTGATCAACGCGGTGGAGTCAGCCACCAAACGGTCCAGAGAACTGGGTGAGTTGATGGTCAAGGATTTCATAAAAATCAATGAGAACGAATCAAACGGCAAATAAATAAACCGGGTGCGGCACCATTGTAATGTGCCGCACCCGGTTCCTGGCAAGGGAACTTTATGAGGAGGCGGTTATGGGTTAAACGTCAAGTTCCTTTTTCAGCCAGTCTCGCACGTTTCCTTCCACGGCATATACCCCTTTGTATTTGCCGATACCTTGTAAAAATTCTGTTTCCAGCGGCTTGGGCAGCGAAAAATTACCCAGTTCTTCGGAATCAAACCCTTTTCTCCGCACCAGCGTCAGGATCGGTGGATTTTTCCAGGTGTTGATCACAAAATAAACAGTTTCATTGTCATTGTCCCTGGAGTTGTAATAGGATTGAGATCTCAACGGACCCCATTCCAGATGTAAGGCAATGGCTTCTTCCGGTGTCATATCCCAGTCCACTGAATTCAGCAGATTGTAATTTTTCTTTATATCGCCAAGTCTCATTTCATATCCTCCTGTTCCAGGATTGGTTTCTGTATGTGTTGTCTATTCGGTTACGCCATTCATATTGCAAACCTTATGCCGGAACGAAACCAAAATAAAGAAACGCTTTGATTACAGACAATTAAGCGAATTGAGATTAAAATTGAAATTAAAACGAATTAAAACAAAAGGAGAAATGATACAGAAATGATTTCCCGGTTCTGATACATGTTTGTTTCAGAACCGGGAAACGGATCAATAATTTTCACACAACCGTTCAAACCAGCCCGTTGGCCGCACACAGGCCGGACATTTATCCGGCGCCTTTTCTCCGGTATGGATGTATCCGCAGCCTAAGCAACGCCATTGAATCGGGGCCTCATCCTGAAAGATCCGGTTGGATGCGATATTTTCAGCCAGGTGCCGAAACAGTTTTTCATGATGGTTTTCCGCCACAATAATGGCATCAAACGTATCCGCTGCCCGGGCAAACCCTTCTTCCCGGGCGATTTCTGCAAATTTGGCATACATGTCGTTGCCCACATATCTTTCCAGCTCTGCAGATGAGAGCAGATTGGAACGGGTATCTTCGATCACGCCGGCGGGAAACTGCCAGTTGATGGTCAACTCACCGCCGTTGAAAAACTTGAAAAACCGCAGTGCATGTTCAAATTCCTGGGCCGCGGTTTCATCGAACAGTTTGCCGATCTGAACATACCCGTCATCCCTGGCCTTGTTGGCAAAAAAATTATACCGTGTTCTGGCCTGGGCCTCTGCGGCAAAAGATGTGTGCAGGTTCACCGCGGTCCTGCTTTCCCGGAATTTTCCCATGAAAACACCTGTTATCCTTGTGGTTGGATTTTATTCCTCGATAATGATGGCTTCAGCACCGCATTCGGCAGCTGCCTGGCGGACCTTGTCCTTGAGATGATCCGGAATGGGATCAACCCGAATTGTGGATTTCAGTTGATCTTCATCATATTTGAACACTTCCGGACACAGTTCATTGCAGTTTCTGTCACCCATACACTGATCAGTAATGGTTACTTTCATATATTCCTCCTGATAAAATAATGTGTTATGCCGGAATCCATACCAACCCGGATTTCCAGGGCATGGTGGTGTGTTTTCAGGCCGGGATCCGGGATTATTGTCCGGTTTCCGCCGCCTGAAATCGTTTCATGAATTTTGTATCAATATAATCTTTGATTGTAAAGGCAAGCCTGCCGCTGAATACGATATTTTTTTTCTTGAGCACGCCTTGGCCTCCGCCCAGGTTGAACACCAGCAGATAGTCGGGTCCGGGATCAAAAGGCTTGAGTGCCCCGCCATCCAGTGCGGCCATCAGGTTGTGCAGCAGCACTGGATTCTGCCGGACCGCATACACGCCTACCTTGTCCAGCGGCTGCGGCTGAAAATGGATGCAGTCGCCGCCCCCGAAAATCTGCGGATCCGTCACACACTGAAGATATTGGTTGACCAGAAGCCCTTTGTCCGGCCCCATTGCCAGGCCGGACTCCGCAAACATCGGGGTGGGAATGACCCCTGAAGCCATAAAGGTAAAATCCGTGGCAAATCCCTGCCCGGATTCCAGGGTGATCTCTGATGAAGTCACAGTTTTGACCCGGGCATTTTCCTGAATCACGATCTTTCGCTTCTCCAAAATCTGTTTCACCCGGGACCGGATCTTTTCTCCAAACCGGCCCATGAACCGGGAGCCGCATAAAATCCGGATTTCAGGCATATGTCCTCCCCTGTTTCGGGCCAGCTGCCACACATTGCCGGCCACTTCCGCCGAAGACGGTCCCCCGCCCACCACATTCACGATCACTTTTTTTTGGGCAAACAGCGTTTTCAGGACTGTCGAAGCATTCATCAGCTGTTCAATGGGCTTGACCGGATACAGATTGGCCGGCCGGTCCTGTTCAGGTGTGCTCGTTCCCGGCAGCGGAATATGGGACCCGGCATTGAATGAGACCACATCATAATCGATCCGTGCCCCAGACCGGGTCATCACCTGCCGGTCCCGGGGCGCGATGTCTATCACCCGGTCAGTGACAAATTCACCGCCCTGGTTTTCCACCATTTTACGGGTGGCAAACCGGATTTGATCCGGTGAATAAGTCCCTCCGAGCATGCCCGGCCCCATGCCCGAATAATAATGAAACTCGGACGGGCCGATCACCGTGACCCGGTATTTTTTTTCAACAAACCGCCGGATATTTGCCAGGGTGACCATGTGGGCATGACCGCCGCCCACCAGCACCAGATGTTTTTTCATGTTGTGTGCTCCGGAATGTATTTTGATATATAAATTTTCACAGGGTGTCCATCAGTTTTCCCAGGCGTGACAGGTGCTGTTGTTCCTCTTTGGCGATCTGCTGAAGAACGTCTTTGGCTTTTGGATCCGTCCCCTGTCCGGCCACCCGCTGATACAGGTCCAGGGCCTGGGCCTCGATGGACATGGCCATGGAAACGACCTCGGTTTCCATGGACAGATCCGGATCAAACTGATCCAGATACTGCTGGGTGGTCAACCCGCCTTCCAGAGCGGATACTGTAACCATGGATTCAAACCCTTCCCGGGATATTTCCGAATCCACCATGTTTTGATACCTGTCAAACACCTGATCTTTGTGCTTGACCTCAATGGCGGCCAGTTTATGGAACAGATCTTTGACCGCATTGTTTTGGGCCTTGCCCGCCATCTCCAGATAGAATCCCTGCAATCCCTGTTCCAGAGAATAGGCAATGACAAGGAACTCTTTGGCTGACTCCGAACCTTTGAACAGGTCCATGCCCAGGGTCTGAGGCCCCACAGCGGTTTTTGATTTCCAGGCCTTGATGCCGCCGGATACATTGTACACCTGTTTAAACCCTTTGCCCGCCAGCATCTGAACAGCCACCCGGCTGCGTCCGCCCACGGCTCAGTAGACCAGGGTGGGTTTGTCCGGATCCAGTTCAGCGGCCCGGTCAGACAGCTCGGGCAGCGGGATCAGCACCGCGCCCGGAATATGGGAATCCTTGTATTCGCCGGGCTGACGCACATCCAGAATGGTAATCTCATCCGGATCATGATCTGAAATCATCTGTTTTGTTTCATTAAAATTTTTGGATTTGACCGGGGTCAAAAACTGCATCCATTTCATAAGCTCACCTTCCGTATTATCTATTTGACGGGTCCGGCCGATACCGCGTAAAGCAGCACACTGCCAGGATTCAAACCCAGCAGGGCCACCGCTTCTTTGTCATACATGGCGCCGATCCCGCAGCATCCCAGCCCCAATTCCTGGGCCGCCATGTACAGCCGCTGGCCAACCCGGCCGGCATGCATCATCACATACCGGTATCCCCTGGCACCCAGGGCGGATTCCATGGCTGCCAGATCCGCCACAATCAAAAAATTCATGGCTGCCCGGCTGATCCATGCCTGATCCAGGCAGACCCGGGCCAGATCCCCGGCCAAAACACGGGTCTGCCGGCAGGCCAGGGTAGCCCCATCCCAGGAAAACGAATACAGCCCGGGAGTCAGCCCTTCCATATTCTGGCTGATCATTGCCATTTCAAGGAACCCTGTGGCTGAAGCCCCGGTTTCATCCGGGTCCAGCCCGGAAAAAATCCGGGTGAATACACGGTTTAAAAAAGCCGCCCACATCGGTTCCGTCAGGTTTAGAGAAGAAAAGTTGCGGCGGGAGCGCCGGTGGGTAACTGCATAAAAAAAAGACAGGGTTTCAAATGGTCCCGGATCCGGCACCGGCTGCATCCGGTCCGGTTTCCGGTTAAACACCTGCGTGTCCCAATCAACTGCCGGGGACTGGGCAATGGAAATACCTGCCTGATACGCCTCTTTCAGTATATCATAAATCACCGTCCCGGCCGGTTCAGGGCCGGATTTTGCCGGGTGAAACGGTTTTAAATCAGATTCCGGACCTGGGGCAATTCCAGGCCCCAGAGAGACACAGGCCAGAGGCACTTCCAGAGAATCATTTAAATTCAGGCCCTGAATCAGACAGGGGTCGTTAAAATCATACTTAATCCGGGCACGAACACCCACGGCCCGGGCCGCCTGCACAACGGCTTCTGCCAGGTGACCCGCATCCAGCAGCAGGTACCGGAAAGCCCTTTCCCGGTATTTCCAGGCGGAATGATAAAAAATCCCGGTAATGACCAGACAGACACCTGCCGGGTCCTGATACGGAAAAAAAATTTCCGTATCCAGGGGCCGGGGATTAATTCTGCCCAAAAACCCCTGAACCGTATCACAATAATACAAACCTGTCTCAATATCATCAATTTTTCGGACCGACAGATACATCTGACACGGATACAATCCCCCTGCAGACGGCACACTCCGGAACATCAATCCCCGGCTTCGGTCCGCCAGAGTCACCCCATAGGACAGGCCAAGGATCCGGGAAACGGTTTCCAGATCCACGGATTCATCACACGACGTCTGACCGCCCAGAACCTGGCCCACCGTGGCATCAAGGTCATTGAAGGCCCCATCTTTATTCCGCCCCTGACAGGTGCCGTTTCCCTGCTTCAACGAAATCCGGTCCTGATATTCATAGGTTTTAAAGGGTGCCGGATATCTTGAAAAATCCAGTGAGTGGGGAGAAATCCGGTGTCGGACATGGCTGGTGTGCTCATGGTACCGGACAGCTGACACAGGCGGATCAGAGATTGCCTGACCCATCATCCTCCTGGACATCTGCCTCCAGTTTCATCATGCATTCATTGCATTCCAGCTCGATATTGGGCACATCCCCGTATTTTTCCTTGATCTCCTCTTCAGTCATAGCGGATGTGGCCGTACATCCGCACCGGGGACACGACGTAGTGATTCTGTATTTCTTACCCATCATACCCTCCTTTACTCTTTTCTGGTAATTCTCGGATCACTGGGTGTTCCCGCACAATCCGGGGTGTAACAGGAATTGTCCACAAATGTGCAGTCCTTCTTGCAGCTCGGACATTTTTCCGGCGGGGTGTCCGTCTCTAAATTGTATCCGCATTGATCACAAATCCAGCTGGTCATAACAGCCTCCTTACATGGTTTTTAGGTAAGTTTTCGTTCAATCTGCCAGCATACTGTTTAAATTATGATTCAGAAAAACGATAATCAAGAAGCATGCCGGATATCTCTTTTCAATCGACAAAAGAAGTGCTTTCTTTCAAAATACCACAATACCGGCCATCGTCAAACACAAATATCCGGAATGTCCCGGGGCGATGCCATGAAACACGGCAGAAAATGAGATCCACAGGGACCGCACGCCACGGGTCTTTTGACCCGCCGGTCCGGTCCTGACTCCGGAGTTTCTTGACATCACAGGGGGTTATGCCATATATACTTATGGATTTTATATAATGATATTCTCTGCCCAGAGGTGAAATGAGCCCCGTAAAAAAAATCGATACAACTGAACTGCTGGACATGATCACCGAAGGAGTGGTTCTTGTGGAAGAAACCGGGCGGATTGCCTTTTCAAACGACAGTTTTGCCGAAATCAGCAACATGGATAAGGAAATTCTGACCGGTATGCGGTTTTCAGAGTTTGTCGCCGATAAGGATACCCGGCGGATGGATGTTTTTTTTAAACAGCGGATTCAATCAGTTGAAGGCGCCAAAGACCGCACGGAATTTATTCTCAAGGACCGGTCCGGGACGGAACACCTGGTGGAAATAAACGCCAGAACCATTCTTTATGGAAACAAAACCGGGATTCTGGCATCTGTGGCTGATATCACTGAAAGCAGAAAAACCACCCATGAGCTTAAAAAACTGCTGGACATGATCCCTGAGGTGGTTCTGACCACGTCTCCCGAGGACAATACCCGGATCGTCAATATTTCCAATGCCACGGAAAAACTGTGTGCCATCCCTTCCGAAGAATTTGCCTCGGGTGCATTTCATATTTTCGACATTGTCCATCCAGACGATTGCGATTCGGTGATTCGTTTCTACCATGAGATCACGGACAAGGAATTTGATGCCCTGGAATACCGGATTGTATCGGCGGACGGGCAGACCAAATGGGTCAATGACGCTGCCGAAGTGGTTTACAAAATAGGCGGCCGGGGCAAAATTGAAAAAATTCTGCATGTCATAAGAGATGTCACGGAGCGAAAAATGCACATGCAGCGCCTGACATCAGCCCTGGAAAATCTGAGGATCAGCGAGCAGCGGTATCGGAATATCATTGAAACCGCCACGGATGCCATTTTCATCGTGACTCTTGATGGCGCGTTTGAACAGATCAATCCGGCCGGAATCAAACTGTTCGGTTTCTCAGATATGGAACAGGCAATGGCCGGCAATATCAATGACCATTATCTGGATTTGACACAGCGGGCCCATGTGATACATAAAATCAAAACAGAGGGAGAAATCACGGATTACCCCATCAAAATAAAAACCTGCAGCAAATATATTCGAGAAGTGACCATGACCGCCGGCGCAAAAAAAAACAGGGATACCGGGGAATTGGAAAGCTATCAGGCCATTATTCACGACATCACGGTCACGCTGCATAAAAGGGAAATTCAAACCTATCGAAGAACCATGAAAGGACTGTCAGATTCCATCAATAATCTGGCCCAGACCTATTTCTCATATATCGGACTGATGAAAGAAAATCTGGATGATATAAAACAGCATCCGGAAAAGCGGGACACCGGCATGGAAGAACTTATGGCTGACATGCTCAGTTTCAGGCAGTCACTGGAAAGACTGGCCAGGCTGGGCAAAATTGCCAGAGACACCTATGCCAAACCGCCGGACATATCTCCGGACGGAACCAGCAGCGAAGGTATGTACTATTTTGAAACCAGTTGAACAAACATGTATAGTACAATAAAACACATTTAACCTGTAATTTTAAAAGGAGACACATCATGGGACTTAAAGAAGAACTGGAAGAAAAAGCTGAGGAGTGTGACGCGCCGGAAGAGTACATTGCCGTGGCCAAAGAGATTGTGGAGGGCTTAGATGACAAGGAATGGGCCGGAGAACTTCTGGAAGAAGGGGCGGAATGGGCTGAAACCTGGGAAGATGCCGTAACTTATGCCAAAGCCTGTCTGGATATCTTAGGAGATGAGGAAGCGGCCGCCACCCATCTGGATGCCGGAAAAAACCTGTGCACCACTGTTGAGGATTTTTTGGGCCTGGCAGCGGCCGCACTGGAGATGGGCCAGAAAGAAGCCGCCACTGAGATTTACAATGCCGCCGGCACCAAATGTGTGAAAACGTCTGATTTCCTGGAACTGAGCAAAAGCATTTCAGATGTGCTCAATGACGCGGAACTGGCGGAAAAAACCGTTGAAAAAGCCTTTGCCAAATGCAGCAAGACCGAGGATTTTGTGGTGTTTGCCAAATCAGTGCTTGACATGTTTGAAGACAAGGACCGGGCCAAATCAGTGTATGCCAGCGCCATGGAAAAGGCATCCAAGGCTGAGGATTTCGACATCCTGGCCGCGGGTGCGGTCAAGGACTTAGGAGACAAGGCCCTGGCCCGGCAGATCTATGAAAAAGCCCTTTCTTCGCTGGAATCGGGCAATGAACTGCTCAAATTCGCCCGGACCGTGAACGAAAAACTGGATGACAAGAATTTCCTGGAATCCATTTACAAAAAAGCGGAATCGGTTTACACGGAATTTTCCGATTATCTGAAGCTGGGAAAAGAGGCATTTGAAGTCACAGGCGACGCGCCGTTTGCTTCCGGCATTTTCAAGACCGCCGCCGCCACCAATCCCGCATGCAGCCAGCTGGTGGACCTGGCCCTGGCCCTGGCTAAAGACCTCAATGACAAAGAAGCGGCTGTACAGGTACTCAAACAGGCCCAGGCCGCAGTGAAAAGTAACGCGGATTTCATCAAGACCGCCAAGGCCATTCAGGAAATCGTCACCGATGACAAAGAATGGACCGATGCCATCACATTTCAGCTGGAAAAGCGCGAAGAGTTCAAAGACCTGTATTCGGATTTCATCAACCGGGAACAGGAAACCAAAACCTGTGCCGCCAAGCGGACCCTGGCCCATGACATTGTCGAAAAAACCGGCGATAAATATTATGGCGCCAAAATATACCGCCAGGCCCGGGACCTCACCCGCAATTTCAATGATTTCATCAAACTGGGGGTATGCATTCACCAGGACCTCGGGGACACCGACTGGGTCAAGGAAATCTTCACCGATCTGCTGGAAAAATGTACCACGTTTAGTTACTACAATGAACTGACCGATGCCATTGCCGACACCCTCAAGGATGATGCCTGGATAAAAGATATATATAAAAACATTGAAAAACAAAGTGACGGCAACAGTGATCGGGTGAAACTGGCAACCGTTGCCGCCACCCGGCTCAATGACAAAGAGTGGGCCAAAAATCTGCTGGCAGCGGCTGAAAAAGACTGTCATACGCCATATGATTACACCTTTGCGGCCGGTGCCTATCTCAGACTTTTAGACGATCAGGACAAAGCCATTGCCCTGTTTGAAGCCGCAGAAGCCCAATGCACGGATCAGACATCCTATGACAGACTTTTCAACCTGATATCCGGCCAGACCTCAGACCCCTCCTACCTGACCCGGATTCTGTTATCCGCCCGGAAAAAACTGACCGGGTTTGACGATCTGCTGTTTCTGGCTGAAACCGCCTGCATCCGGCTGGCAGATACCCGACTGGCATCCGATATTTATCGTCAGGCAGAAGAAAAGGCGACTGACAACCGCCAACTGTCCCGCCTGTCCACCAGCCTGAACCAGCAGCTCAAAGACAGTACCCGGGCATCCAGCTTGCTACGTAAAATTGCCTGATACGCATTTCACAGGGCATTGGATAAAAAGTCATGGGCCGCTCCTGTGGAAACCGCTGCCATAAAGCGGGGTCCCATGGCACTGAGCCGCACCTTCAGCAGCACCCTGGAATCCAATGCCGAATTTCTGGTGGCTCCCAAGGTCAGCGGCCGGGTGGAACACCTGCCCGCTGACCTTGGGAGA
>JAIPDL010000084.1 GCA_021737695.1 Desulfotignum sp.
TCAATTGTTATGTTGCATATTTTTTTACAAAGTTGTTGTATCCTCAGCAACTTGCTGTATTTAAAGGAGATATTGATTTGCATGCCCAATGATAAGAAACGCCCGTTTATCAAGGCTCAGGGGCAACTCGCAACATAACCTGGGTATCTATAATTTATCCAGGCCGTGAACAATCACACATTGGATCGTTTAGGTTTAATGTTTTTATTGCGTTTCTGACAAAACGGTCATTGAGAATGATTAGCCCCGGTTTCATTTAGGGATGTGCCCAAAACTATTGTTGCTAAAATATCTGGTTGAGGGATATAATAAAAAAAGTCTTATAACACAAAGGGGAAATAGATGGGCCAAGAGAAAATAAGGCGGGAAATTGATAAACTCAATTTCTCTGAAAAACTCCTGCTGGTAGGAGATATCTGGGATTCCATCGCTCAAGATGCCGGACAGGAACCGTTACCGGAATGGCAAAAAAAAGAGCTGAATAAAAGATATTCCGATTTTCGAGGATGCCCGATTCGGCGGTTTCCTTTTTCGATTTTCTATACGATTGAAGATTTTGAAATCATAATCCATTCAGTTTTCGATAACAGACAAGACCCAGACAAAAGACCATAAGCAATTATGGTATAGAGCATCTTCAGCCTGCCTTTTTTTTGCATTGTCAAAACAGCTACCGGGCTGAAAAGCTGGGACAACATGGGCGCCTGGATGATGTGGGCGATCAACCTTTTTTGATCGGGAAATACGGTCATTTATGCGGACAGATGGATATGATAGGCAAGATTGGTAATGGTCTGGTGATATTTGCGGGTGCCCATTGCAGCGGCCTTCTTCGATAATCTTTTCTTTTGGGGAAAATTCCTGCATAAAGGCACATCCGTCAAAAATCTGTTTGATTTCAAAGGCGGAAAGATCCTTGAAAACAAGCGTTTGCTGAATCATTGCAATGTCGTATTCCATTTGGCCTTCATTGTCGCGTGCTGGTACAGCCGGTCGATTTTTGAAAATATTTTTTCCCAGGTATAGGGAAAAATTTTGGTGCAGGCATAGTCCCAGTCCGGCTCGGGAAGGGCTTGAACATCCTGGATGGTTTGTGCCAGAACGGATGCCAGACGGTTTGCCAGTTCCGGCATATCCGATTTATAAGGGGTATCGATGGTTTCAAGGGGGGGCAGGTCCAGCAGGCGGATCATGGGATTGTCATCGTGTCCCAGCAGCTCTTTTACCCCGGGCAGGGCCGTGGTGATCAGGCGGCATCCGCAGGCCAGGGCCTCCATCAGCACCAGGGGCAGACCCTCATAAAACGAGGGCAGCACAAACACATGGGCGGTTCGCAACAGGTTGCCTAAGTCGTCATGGCTCAACGGCCCGTGATAGACGGCTTTTTCTTTTAAAACGCCGGCCGATTCCAGACAAATGGCCTTTTCCCGGTCACTGCTGTTGCCGGCCAGGTGCAGCCGGAAGGGCAGGTGCCGGATTTTTGTCAGGCTGTTGAGCAGCCAGGGTACGCCTTTGGCATGACTGAGCTTGCCGGCATAGACCAGTTCCACCACCCCGTCAAAGGTCTTGGGGGTATGGAAAAAACAGGCATCATTGTATCCGCCGCTCACCACATGAATGGATTGGGTATCCGTGCCGATGGTGCGGGCGATCTCCTGTTTCTGATTCTGGCTCAAGGCGATGACAAAATCGATCTGTCTGAGGTCCGCCGTGACCTTTTTGCTGATTTCCGGACACAGCACGTGCTGGCGCAGGCAGGTGCCGTGGCAGGAGGTGACCATGGGAATGCCGGGAGCGAGGCGCCTGGCAATGGCGGATACGATCCACAGGTGATGGGTATGAATAATATCGGGCCGGAACCGCTCCAGCGCCTGGCGGATTTTTGTGTCAAACACCTGGTGGTATGCGGCCAGGTCCCGGGGGCTCATGTGGGAAAATACCAGGCTTTCATAGGGCATGACATCACTCATGCCGGGAATGGGAAAATCCAGGTCTTTGCCGTCAAACCGGACAAAAATGCAGTGATCGTCTTTAATCAGCCCGGCAGGCAGGGTGAAATTCCCCTGGACCCCGGCCACCAGAAAATTGTCGTGCCCGGTTTGGGCGCTTTGAACAAGGACCTGCTGAATATATTTCCCGCTGCCGGTAAAATCCGGAGCCTGGCTGATGATATGAAGTATTCTCATTACTTATCCCCCACAATATCCGGGTCCGGTCCGGAGATTTTTTTAAAACAGTGATCTGTAACGGCCATACCCTTCCGCTTCCAGCCGGTCTAAAGGAATGAACCGCAGGGATGCGGAATTGATGCAGTACCGTCGGCCCGTGGAGGCGGGACCGTCGTCAAACACATGCCCTAAGTGGGAATCCCCATACCGGCTTCTGACTTCGATTCGGGTCATGAAAAGGGATTTGTCCGCTTTTTCAATCACATGATCCGTCTCCAGGGGGGTGGTGAAGCTGGGCCAGCCCGTGCCGGAATCAAATTTGTCCGTGGAGGCGAACAAGGGCTCACCGGAAACAATGTCCACGTAGATGCCCGGTTCTTTATTGTCCCAGTATGCATTTTTGAACGCGGGCTCCGTGCCGTTTTCCTGCGTGACCTTGAACTGGAGCGGGGTGAGCTGCTGTCTGATGGTGTCGTCATCAGGTCTGGACCATTGAACCGTGTCACCGGAAGATTGGCGGCTGCTTTCATGAGATGATGCAGGCAACGGCGGTTCCGCCAGGGGGCGGTTTTTCCACGTGCGGTTCAGAAACGGATCCCGGCCTGATCCCATCCGGTAATATTTGTACTGAAGCTTGTTTTTTTTGAAATAATCCTGGTGATACTCTTCTGCCGGGAAAAACTGTTCAAACCGGGTGACCCGTGTGACAATGGGTTTGTCAAAAATGTTGGCATCGTCCAGGGCTTTTCTGGAAGCCAGTGCCTGGGTTTTCTGATCGGTTGTGTGATAAAAGATTTCCGGGCGGTACTGGGATCCCCGGTCCACAAACTGGCCCTGGGCATCCGTGGGATTGATGTGGCGCCAGAAAATGGTGAGCAAGGTATCATACGATACGGCATCCGGATCATAATAGACCTGCACGGCTTCGGCATGGCCCGTGGTGCCGGAGGACACGGACTGATAATTTGGGTCCGGGGCATGGCCCCCCGTATATCCGGAGATCACTTTTTTGACCCCTTCCACGGATTCAAAATCCGCTTCTATGCACCAGAAGCATCCGCCGGCAAAGGTGGCGATTTCCAGTCTGCCGGTGGGTTTGTGTGGGGATTCAGCCGTGGCGGCAAATGCGAAAACACCTACACACAGAATCATGGTAACGAACATCATAATGATGGCAAGATCAGGTTTCATGGCATATTCCTTTCAAAAAAATTCATATCAAATATTAATTCGTATTAAAAACTAATATAATCATGCCGTGTGTGAAAACAAGGAGGGCGGGCAGATGGGCCGGTTTTCATGGAATGATAAAAAATCAAAGACCAAAATGGATGTCTGGAAAATTAAATTTCCCAAATAATTTCTTGACATGTAGCTGTAATGTATCTAAATAGTATCTATGGAACAGCTGGAAGGATCAGCTGCATCCAAGATTGCAAACAGGAGTCCGTGGTATTATGGCAAACAAAGATGAAAATCAGGAAGGGACAGAATCCGATTACAGGGAAACCAAGGTGAAATTCGAGATCTACGGCCGTGAAATGATCGAGAAGGTGGTGAACTCCAGCGGCAACAGCGGGCGGGTGTACCTGCCCCCTGACTGGATCGGTACAAAAGTCAAAGTGGTTAAGTGTTAGCAGGGATCATCCCTTTCAATGCAACGGGTTTTGATCTGTCACTGTTTTTCATTTTGATGGAGAATTCAACATACTAGAAAGGAGAAAACAATGGGAAATGTTCCTGACACCATTCAGACATGGCAAATGATTCAGCCGTTCAAAAAAGACCGGGAAACCGGTGAGGTGACCCCAGGTAAACTGGAAAAAACCCAGATTCCCGTGCCTGAACTGGGAGCGGGGGATGTGCTGGTGGAAGTGGCCGGGTGCGGCGTCTGCCATACGGATCTGGGCTATTTCTATCAGGGGGTGCCCACGGTGAACAAACCACCATTGACCCTGGGTCATGAAATCTCCGGAATCGTTGTGGATGCGGCAGATGACGTCAAGGCGTGGATCGGCAAGGAAGTCATCATTCCCGCGGTCATGCCCTGCCGCAAATGTTATTTGTGCAAGACCGGCCGGGGCAACCGGTGCCTGGCCCAGAAAATGCCGGGTAATTCCATGGGGATTTACGGTGGATTCTCATCCCATATTCCCGTACCGGCCATTGACCTGTGCCCGGTCACCCACCGCGGAGATATCCCTCTGGAAAAACTGGCCGTGGTTGCGGATGCCGCCACTACCCCCTTTCAGGCGGCCAAACGGGCGGATGTGGGCGTCGGTGATCATGCCATCGTCATCGGAGTCGGCGGGGTCGGTCAGTACATGGTCCAGATTGTCAAGGCGTTAGGGTGTGACACGGTCATTGCCGTGGATATCAACCAGGAACGCCTGGACACCATGCTGAAAAACGGCGCGGATTTCGCCGTGAACTCCATGGGCAAGTCCCCCAAAGAAGTGTCGGCTGAGATCAAGGCATACCGCAAGGAAAAAGGGTTGCCCGGATATGGCTGGAAAATTTTTGAAGTATCCGGCACCAAACCGGGTCAGGAACTCGGTCTGGCCCTGTTGAGTTTCACCGGTAAAATGATGGTGGTGGGGTTTGGTCCCCAAAAGGTGGAATATTCCATCTCCCGGCTCATGGCGTTTGATGCGGAACTGATCGGCACCTGGGGATGTCTGCCCGAATACTATCCATCCGTCCTGAGCATGGTCACCAGCGGAAAAATCAATTTTGAAGAGTTTGTTCAGACCCGCCCCATGAGCACCATTGCCGACAGTTTTGATGAAGCCCATAAAAAGTCACCTGATCAGCGTATCGTTCTGGTACCTGATTTTTAATAGTTTAACGCAATTTATTAACAAGACAAGGATGAGTGTATGAAACTGGAAGGAAAAAAAGCCATTGTCACCGGCGGCAGCCGTGGAATCGGACGAGCCATCGCCCTGCTTTACGCCAAAGAAGGCGCCGATGTTCTGGTGAACTACCATTCCAATGACGCGGCAGCCAAAGAAACCGTCGCGGAAATCGAAAAACTGGGCAGAAAAGGCGTGGCCGTGGCTGCGGATGTGGCCTCTTACGCCAGTGCCCAGAACATGGTAGAAGAATGCGTCAAACAACTGGGAGGCGTGGATATCGTGGTGAACAACGCCGGCGTGTCCAAACCGTCCATGCTGTTGAAAATGAAGGAAGAAGACTGGGATGCCATCATCGACATCCATCTGAAAGCCGCGTTCAACACCACCCAGGCCGCGGGCCGCCACATGAAAGAACAGAATTCCGGGCGGATCATCAACGTGATTTCCACGGCCGGGATCTTCGGCACCATCGGTCAGATCAACTATGCGTCTGCCAAAGCCGGGATTATCGGGTTTACCAAGTCCGCCTCCCGGGAGCTGGGCCGGTACAACATCACGGTGAATGTCATCTGTCCGGGCATCACCAAAACCGAAATGACGGGCAAACTTCAGTCCGATGAAAAACTGCGCAAAATCTATGAAGGCCGGATTCAGCTGGGCCGGTTTGCCGATCCTGAAGAGATTGCCCCGGCCTTTGTGTTTCTGGCCTCGGGTGACGCTTCCTATATTACCGGGCAGGTGCTGGGTGTGGATGGCGGGTATATCGGATAATCACGCCATCCGTTCAGACAAATAATGATAAAAAATTGAATGACAACGAAATCGATAACAAAAAGAACAAGGAGGAACCATGGCATTAGAGTGGATGCCCAGAGACAATGAGGCCAAAGATCATTCATTGCATAGAAATCCCTATTGGAGCAATGAGGCCCCGGGGGTGATTTTTGAGAAAAAACCCCTGATCGATCCGGCCGGCAAAGAGGTAAAGGGTCTGTATGTGGCCTGGATCACGTTGAATAACCCCAAGCAGTTCAACTCCTATACCACGGACATGGTCAAGGGCGTGATCGCCGGGTTTGAAAACGCCTCCCTGGACAGAAGCGTGATTGCCGCGGTGTTCACGGCGGTGGGTCCCTACGCATTCTGCACCGGCGGCAACACCAAGGAATATTCGGAATATTATTCAAAACGTCCGGATGAATACGGCCAGTACATGGAGCTGTTCAACCACATGGTGGATGCCATTTTAGGCTGCCACAAACCCGTGATCTGCCGGGTCAACGGCATGCGGGTGGCCGGGGGCCAGGAGATCGGTCTGGCCTGTGATCTGGCCATTTCATCCGACCTGGCCATTTTCGGGCAGGCCGGCCCCAAACACGGCTCTTCTCCGGCTGGCGGATCGTCTGATTTCCTGCCCTGGTTTCTGACCATGGAAGATGCCATGTATAACTGTGTGTCCTGTGAAATGTGGTCTGCCTACAAAATGAAAATGAAAGGCATGATCTCCAAGGTGGTGCCCGTATTGAAAATCGACGGGCAATGGGTGAGAAACCCCATGATTGAAACCGATAACTATATCAAAGACGGTGAAATCGTTTACGGGGAATACAAAACCGGGGATGCCCTGGCAGAAGGCAAGGCCCTGCTGAAACAGCATCAGGCCAACGCGGATTTCGAGCTGCTGGACAAGGAAGTGGACAAGATCATCTGGCGGTTTGCCAACCTGTTCCCGGCGTGTCTCGTGAAATCCATTGAAGATGTGCGCCAGAAAAAGAAATTCTTCTGGGATACCATGAAAAATGATCACCGCCACTGGCTGGCCGCCAACATGAGCGGTGAAGCATTCCTGGGCTTCGGTGCCTTCAACACCAAGAAAATCACGGGCCAGGACACCATTGATTTCCTGAAATTCCGTCAGAACGTGGCTGATGCCCGTGACTGGGATATGGAAATGTTTGCCGAAGTCATGGGTAAACCCAAAGAATAACCCTTATGGGGTCAGGCTTGGCTTATTGGCTTATTGCGGCCCTTTGCAATAAGCCAATAAGCCAAGCCTGACCCCTAAGCCTGACCCCTATTTTATGTAGATGTACCCGCCCCGGCCGTAACCGAATAAATGGAACAGATGGAGGTAGTTGGTTGAGATGGCCCGGTAGAACCGGTTGAAAGATACGGTGTAAGGATACGGCTGGGAGGAATCCACATCCAGGATCGTCACATCCCCCGTGTCTGGATCACATCCCCCCACGGGTGAGATATGGGGAATGTTCAGATCCGTCACCAGGCTGCCCTGATCAAAATGGGCCATGATGATACCGTCACCAAAGCGGTCAAATCGGTCCAGCCGAAACTTGAGCGTCTGACAGAAATCCGCGGCGTTGGACGGGTCCCGGGTGGCCTGAACGACCTGGATGTCCTGGTAATCAATCTTGAACTCATCTAAGCTGGCTCTCACCACCTGTCCCAGCACGGGCAAAGGCAGTCCCCGCCGTCCCTGATATCCGTCGGGTCCCATTCTTTCCTTCCAGTGCGCCGCAGTCACGCGATTCAACAGGTCTTGCTGGGTGACCGGTTTTTTGGGCAATCGGCCCTGATTTTCCAGTAAGGTATTCACCACACAGGCCACAGATGCCACAGAACAGGAAGATTCATGAAACTGTTTGACATAATGGCGGTAAAGCCCTGCCTTGACCGGATTGCCATGACCCATTGGCGCCAGGGATGCCCGCCGGGCCCGGGAACGGCCATATGACCCCGTGGCCGTGAGTTTATGGAAAAAAAACCGCAGATACAACACACAGCGCATGAGATAAAATATAATTTTCATTGGTTTTTCTCTGGTTTTTTATGGGCCTGCATCAACTCAATAACCGTCAAAGTGATTCTGAAATCATGATTTGTCAATACAAAAGAAATATGAAAAACAGGCGGTTTTTCCAGTGATTCACAAAAAACCCGCGATTATATATTGATTTTGTTGCCAACAATTTATATAGATCAGGTGACATTAAAAAAAGAACCCCATTTCTGTGGAATATTACATACGGGAGGAGCATGATGAAATCATATGCACGTTTGGTTTGCTGGGTTGTGGCTTTGATAATTATACCGGGACAGGCCCTGGTACTGGCTGATAAAGATCCGGAACAGCTCATGCTGCCCACGGGCACCATGACGCTGTCGGCCCCGGTCGATGCGGCACGTGAACCGGCCCTGTCACCGGTGGTGTTTCCTCATTCCCTGCATTTTGCCTATTCCTGCAAGGACTGTCATCATGAATGGGATGGTTACAGTGAGGTGCAAAGCTGTGCCACGGCCGGATGTCATGAAAACCTGTGGGCGGCCCCTCCCGGTACCACGCCGCTGGGAGAAAAACGGATTAAATCCCTGGCCGGGGCCTATCATCAGACCTGCCGGGACTGCCATCGTGAGGAGATGAAAGCCCAGAAGGCTGCCGGCATGACCCGCTTTTACACCGGTCCCATCGACTGTGACGGATGTCATCCCGAGCCCCATGCCGAACCCGTCCATGACATTGAAATGATGCCGGTTCCCACGGGCAACCTGACCCTTGCCCCGCCCGAAGAGGTGGATGCCAGACGGGCCGCAGTTGAATTTCCCCACGGGGCCCATTTCGACTATTCCTGCCAGCTGTGTCACCATGACTGGTATGGGGAAGGTGACGTGGAAGGCTGCATGACCGAAGGGTGTCACGATCAGTTTGAGCCGGATCCCTCCACACGCAACATCAAGGACCCGGCCAATGTGTACTATTTTCTGGCCGCCTATCACAACACCTGTCTGCCGTGCCACAGGGAATTGCAGCAGGAACGCAATGCCTTTATAGACGCCGGTATCACGGATGAGGAAGAACTGCCCGCCGCCGGACCCGTGGCCTGCATTGAATGTCATTGATACCATACGGGACTGGGAAATTTTTAAGACCTTTTGACCGACTGCCGGCAGAGGATTAACTGCCGGCAGAATTATCGGATCAGTCGGACGGCTCCTGGCGGATTTCATGGGCTTGGCCGTCCAGCACCAGACACAGGCGGTCCTCTTGTTCTTCCAGAAGACGGGCCAGCTTCATCAATGCCCGCTGGCCGAATTTGATGCAGTGCTCCGGGGTGTCGACATACAGGCTGTCGTCCCGGGTGAACAGCTGGGACGGGTCCAGGGGCAGGGTGTCTGTGGTGTTCAATACCAGGGTGTGGTTGTCTTTCAAGTCCACCACAAACAGGGCCGTGTCTTCATAGGGAAAATACACTTTTTCTTCGCATCCGTCCCGGATCTGAAAGACGTGATATCCCTGATCGTCTTTGCGGATGGATTTATGAAAATAAGCGATAATTTTGGGGTGTTCGAATTTGCCGTGCTCATTATGCCAGATACCGTTTTTATCCATCCAGAAAACCGCGTTTTCCTTTGGAACGATAATCTGTTTCATGTCAGATGTCATATCAGCGACTCCTGTTGTCATCAAGATTAATATCTGTGAATGGTCTTACCTAAAAAAATCGTGAAGAACAATAGCGAATCCGCATTTTTTTCGCATCCAGACCTGCCCGTGACCCGGGTGCTGCCAAAACTGGCTGCGGCCCTGGCAAATCCCGGACGGGCCGTGCTCCAGGCCCCGCCCGGATCGGGAAAAACCACCCGGGTGCCCCTGTCCCTGGTGGGTGAACCCTGGCTGGCCGGAAGAAAAATACTCATGCTCGAGCCCCGCCGCCTGGCAGCCCGGGCCTGTGCCCGGTTCATGGCAAGATTGTGCAAAGAAAAGGTGGGCGAAACCGTGGGATACCGGATTCGCATGGAGACGCGAGTCGGTCCCCACACCCGCATCGAGGTGGTCACGGAGGCGATCCTGACCCGGATGCTCCAGAATGATCCGGCCCTGGAAACGGTGGGGCTGGTGATTTTTGATGAATTTCATGAGCGCCATATTCACAGTGATCTGGGCCTGGCCCTGTGTCTGGAGTCGGCGGAGGTGCTGCGGCCGGATTTGCGGATACTGGTCATGTCCGCCACCATGGATACGATTGCTTTGGGCGCACTTCTGGACCCGGTGGAAATTGTTACGTCAAAAGGCCGGCAGTGGCCCGTGGACACAATTTACCAGCCCCCGCCTGCCGGCCGGTCAATGCCCGGACCCTTTGGTTCGGTGCTGGCCGGGTGTGTATCTGCCGTGCACACTGCCATCTCGGATCATCAGGGAGATATTCTGGTGTTTCTGCCCGGGGCCGCTGAAATAAGGCGCATGGAACAGATGCTGGCGAAAAAAACCGGCCCGAATGTGCAGGTGTTTGCCTTGTCCGGCCGGCTGTCGTTTGATCAACAGCGGGCCGCCCTGGCACCCTCACCGCCGGATTACCGCAAAGTGGTTCTGGCCACGGCCATTGCCGAAACCTCCCTGACCATCGAGGGGGTGAGGATTGTGGTGGATTCCGGTCTGATGCGCCGGCCGCTGTTTTTTCCGGGCACGGGGTTGACCCGGCTTCAGACCCTGCCCGTGTCCCGGGCATCGGCAGACCAGCGCCGGGGACGGGCCGGCCGCACCGGACCCGGTATCTGTTTCCGCATCTGGTCTGAACATGTACACAAAGGCCTGGTGCCGTTTGCCCGGCCGGAGATCCTTGAACAGGACCTGGCCGGAGTGGCCCTGGAACTGGCCCTGTGGGGAGTCCGTGATCCGGATATATTGACATGGCTGGACCCGCCGCCGGCCCGGGCGTTTTCCCGGGCCAGAGACCTGCTGCATCATCTGGGATGCCTGGATGATGCAGGCCATATCACATCCCACGGCAAAACCATTGCCGGGGCCGGGATTCATCCCCGGCTGGCCCATATGATTCTGAAAGCCGATCAGTCCGGCAACGGGTTTCTGGGCTGCTGCCTGGCCGTGCTGCTGGAAGAAAATCAGGACCTGCCCGGATTCTCCCGTGATCCGGATATCCGCAGCCGTCTGGAAATACTGGCTGTTTTTCAGCAACACCGGAACATATCGCACGGCCAATCACCCCAAAACCCGGATATGTGGGGGCACGGCATGCAGCGGGAACTGAAAAAAGTGCAGGCCCCGGCAAAGAACTGGCTGGCCGCATCCCGGCGGCTGGCCCGGAAACTGGCAATTCGTGAAACGGCCATTGATCCGGAAACTGCGGGCATCACCCTGTCCCTGGGATTTCCCGAACGGGTGGCCGCCCGCCGGGGGCCGTTGTCGTATATCATGGCTTCGGGCAGTGGTGCGGTTTTTAACGAATCCAACACCATGTCCATGCATGAATATATCCTGGCGACCCATGTGGGAGGACATCCTGAAAACGCCAGGATCTATCTGGCCGCCCCTGTCTGGTTGCAGGACCTGGAACAGGTGTGGGCCCATGAGATAAACACCCGCGAATCCGTGGTGTGGGATTCGGACAAGCAGGGGGTCCAGGCCATCAGCCAGACTGTTTTCAGGCGGATATTGATCCGGCAGACCCCGTTATCCGACCCGGACCCGGAAGCCGTATTGAATGCCATGATGGACGGTATCCGGCAGGCAGGCCTGGCCGCACTGCCCTGGACCCGCAAACAGATGCAGTTTCGCCACCGGGTGTGTTTTTTGCGGGAACAGGCCGGGGTTTCCCGTCTGCCGGATTTGTCTGATGCCGGTTTGATGGAAACCCTTTGCTTGTGGCTGGGGCCTTTTCTGACCGGGGTCCGGTCGGCCCGGGACCTGAAACAGGTGGATCTGACCGGAGCGCTCACGGCATTGTTTTCCTGGGAAGACCGACATCAGGTGGATACGCTGGCCCCGTCCCATATCATTGTGCCTTCGGGATCCCGGATTCCCCTGTCTTATGCAGACAACAGTCAGGTGCCGGGTTCGCCGATTCTGGCGGTCCGGCTCCAGGAGATGTTCGGCGAGATCCGGACCCCGACCGTGGCCGGCGGCCGGATTGCCGTGACCCTGCACCTGCTGTCTCCGGCCGGCCGGCCGGTCCAGGTGACAAGGGATCTGGAAAATTTCTGGAAAAACACCTACAAAGAGGTGAAAAAAGATCTCATGGGGCGATACCCCAAGCATTTCTGGCCGGACGATCCATTGACGGCCGTCCCGACCCACCGGGCCAAACCCCGAAAATAAGTGTTTAAAAAAAATTAATTTTCATGATAAGGTATCCAAACCAATCCAGTGAAAAACCAGCTGACACCCAACCCGGGGAAAAAATAAAGAGAGACACATGGAAAAAAACAGATCCCAAGGCCTTAGATTTCATTGTGTAGGAATCGGCGCTTCCGCCGGAGGACTGGAAGCCATTGAGGAATTTTTTTCGCACATGCCGGAAAAAAGCGGTCTGGCATTTATCGTGATCCAGCATCTGTCGCCGGATTATAAAAGTCTGATGGTGGAGCTGCTGTCCAAAAAAACCAAAATTCCGGTCCACCGGTGCACGGACGGCATGCAGGTGGCGCCTGACAACATTTATATGATCCCGCCCAAGAAAAACCTGTCCATTTTCCACGGCCGGCTGGTGTTAAAGGAAAAAGACACGGTCCGGGGGATCAATCTGCCCATTGATATTTTTTTGAAATCCCTGGCCGAAGACCAGGCGGACCGGGCCATTGCCGTGATTCTGTCCGGGACCGGCAGTGACGGGACAAGGGGCGTGCGGGCCATCAAGGAGCAGGGGGGCATGGTCATGGTCCAGGACGAGACCACGGCCAAGTTCGACGGCATGCCCCGGGCCGCCATCTCCACGGGGGTGGCGGACTTTATCCTGCCCCCGAAAAAAATGCCGACCCAGCTGCTGGCATATATCGACCATCCCTATGTGGCCAAAAAAGAAAACGCCAGAACCCTGGTGAGTGATCAGAAAGGCCTGACCCGGATTTTTTCGGAACTGAGGGAACGCACCAAAGTGGATTTCACCTATTACAAGCCCTCCACCATCTCCCGGCGCATCGAACGCCGCATGACCGTCAACCAGATCAACGATCTGGATGAATATGTGCAGTATATTCAGAAATATCCTGTGGAGATCATGACCCTGTACCGGGAACTGCTCATCGGGGTCACCAGTTTTTTCAGGGATGCCGGGGCCATGAACGAATTGATGGAAAACTGCCTGCCTTCCCTGATTTCCCGGACCAAACGCCGGGAAATCCGGTTCTGGGTCACGGCCTGTTCCACGGGGGAGGAAGCCTATACCATCGCGATTCTGGCCAAAGAGGTGATGGAAAAAATCGGTGCCAACAGAGATATCAAAATATTTGCCACGGACCTGGACCGGGATGCCGTGATGCAGGCCGGCACGGGGGTGTATCCGGAAAGTATCGCCGCAGACCTCACCCCCACGCTTCTGGGGAAATATTTTTACCGCAAAGGGGACAATTACCAGATCGCCCGAAATATCCGGGAGATGGTGGTGTTTGCCCAGCACAACCTGGTGAAAGACCCGCCGTTTACCAAAATCGATCTGATTTCCTGCCGGAATCTGTTGATATATCTGCAGCCCGTGCTCCAGGAAAAAGCCATGCGCATGTTCAACTTTTCCCTGAATCCCGGCGGGATCCTGTTTTTAGGCACCAGTGAAACCATCGGCAACATGACCGACTGTTTTGAAACGGTTCACCAGAAATATAAGATCTACCGGTCCCGGGGGAAACTGACCCCGAATCTGGAGATATCAGACCTGAAAAAAACAAAGGATACCAAGGACAGCCAGTCGCAACCGTTTTCATTTCCCTACCGGGGGCGCCGCAGGCATCAACCGCATCCCACGGATGCCACCAATCTGATGAACCGGTTTGTATCCACCCTTGAAGATCAATACCTGCCGTTTTCAGCCATTGTCAACCAGCAGATGGAGGTGGTGCATATTTTTGGTGAAACCGGCGACTATTTCAAGATCCCCTCGGGCCGGGTGGTGTTTGATATCACCAAGATGGTGGTCAAAGAGCTGGCCATTCCTCTGGCCACGGGAATTCAGAAGGTGTTCAGGACCAAGGAACAGCTGTTGTATTCCAATGTCAAACTCAAGCGGGACACGGAGACCCGGACGGTGCGGCTGCGAATCGTGCCCCTGCCGGATCAGAAAGCCATGGATCCGCTGGTCGCCGTGTTTTTTGAAGAAACAAAAATTTTAAAAGACACGGAACAGGATCTCATCGAAGCCTATGACCTGGAAGCGGACGTGCAGCAGCGGATTGCCGATCTGGAGCAGGAGTTGCAGTTTTCCAATGAAAATCTCCAGGCCACCATCGAGGAACTGGAAACCTCCAACGAGGAACTGCAGGCCACCAACGAGGAACTTTTGGCCAGCAACGAGGAGTTGCAGTCCACCAACCAAGAGCTGCAATCCACCAATGAGGAACTGATCACGGTCAATGCGGAATACCAGGCCAAGATCATCGAGCTGACCCAGATGAGCAATGATGTGGAGAATCTGTTGTCCACCTCCGGCATCGAAGTGCTGATCCTGGATGAAAATTATGAGATCCGAAAATACTCCCCGGGCATCACCCGGATTTTTCATATCCTGGACAAGGATACGGGCCGGCCTATTCATCACCTGTCCCATCACCTGGTGGAATTCGATCCCCTTTCGGTCATCCGGCGCGTGGAAAAAAACAGCAAAGGGGTTTCACTGGAAAAACAGGATGCCCAAGGCCGGACTTATCTGGTACATGTGCTGCCCTACCATATCGCACCGGACACCTATGCCGGTTTCATGCTCACGTTTGTGGATACCACGGACTACTGCCGGATGCGCAGTGAGTTGAATGAGTACCGCCGGATATCGGAACAGAACAATGCCCGGCAGCCGGGCAGAAATCATAATTCAGGAGCAGGCAACGATGCAGTCGGATGATTTTAAAAACAGGCTTCGGGCAAAGGCAAAAGCCCGACAGAATCCTGCTTTGAAACAAAAAGCAAAGCTGAGTGATTCAGAGTACCGCAATCTGGTGGAAGAGTTGCAGATCCATCAGATTGAGCTGGAAATTCAGAATGAAGAGCTCAGAAATGCCCAGAAAATCATGGAGGAAACCAGAGACCGGTATTTCAGTCTGTTTGAAAATGCGCCCGTGGGATATGTGATTCTGGATCATACCGGCATGGTCAAGCAGTTTAACACCCCGTTTGCTGATCTGTTTCAGATTCAGGTGGTCAAACGAACCGGCATGGCGTTTGCGGACCTGCTGTCCCTGGAGGATGCCGCTGTTTTCAGATCACGGTTTGCCGCGCTTTTCAAGAATCCGGCTGGCAAAATGATGGAGGCGACGGTCCGGACGGCGGATGTAAACCAGCTGCATGTCCAGGTGACGGCAGCGGCTCACATGGGCAAACAGGACCGGGGGGGAACGGATGATCCGGAACTGCTTTTGATGGTCACGGATATCACTGATTTAAAGCGTGCCAAACAGTCACTTGAAAAATCATTGCATGAATCAAGAAACCGGGAGCGGGAGATCAGCGGTTTTCTCAAGGGTGCCCGGGCCGTGCTTGAACAGGGAAATTTTGAAACCACGGCCAGAAAGGTGTTTGATATCTGTTCAGAGCTGATCGGCGCCACTTCCGGGTATGTGGCCCTGTTGTCTGAAGACGGCAGTGAAAACGAAGTCCTGTTCCTGGAGTCCGGCGGGTTGCCCTGTGATGTCGATCCCGAGCTGCCCATGCCCATCCGGGGACTGCGTCAGGTCGCCTATGAAGAACACCGGGCCGTGTACGACAATGATTTCATGGACAGCCAGTGGCAGCAGTACATGCCCGAGGGCCATGTGCGGCTGGAGAACGTGTTGTTTGCGCCTTTGGTCATCGATGACAAGGCCGTGGGATTGATCGGTATGGCCAACAAAAATGGAGATTTTTCCGACAATGATGCCGGAATCGCCCAGGGGTTTGCGGAACTGGCAGCCATTGCCCTGCAGAACAGCCGGCATTTTGATAAAAGAACAATGGCGGAAAAAGCCAATCAGAAACTGATCGAAGCGCTTCAGAAAAGCCTGGCCAATGTCAAACAGCTCAGCGGCCTGTTGCCCATCTGTGCCCACTGCAAAAAGATCCGGGATGATCAGGGGTACTGGGAACAGCTTGAAAGCTATCTGGACAGGCATTCAGAAATCAAGTTCAGCCATGGTATCTGTCAGGACTGCCTGAAAAAACATTATCCTGAACTCTGCGGTGATGATCAAACGGATGAGGGAGAAGCGATGGTATGACAGGTTCCGGTGACATCAGACATCCAGCCGGTCATGATTCAATGACCGGGAAACCACCCCCTGACGGCCGTGAAAAGATTGAGAGCATTTACCGGGCCGCCCCCATCGGTATCGGTCTGGTGCAGGACCGAACATTACTGGAAGTCAATGACCGCTTGTGTCAGATGACCGGATATGCCCGGGAAGAGCTGGTGGGCCACAGTACACGCATATTTTACCCTTCTGCCGCTGAGTATGAGTATGTGGGAAAAGAGAAATACCGGCAGATCCGGGAGCAGGGCACAGGCAGCGTCAAAACCCGATTCCGGGCCAAAACCGGGAATATCCTGGATATCCTGCTCAGCTCCGCCCCAATCAATCCGGATGACCTGTCCGCAGGAGTCACGTTCACGGCCCTGGACATCACCCGGGACATTCAGCGGGAAGAACAGCTTCGCCAGGCCCGGAAAATGGAGGCCATCGGGGTTCTGGCAGGGGGCATCGCCCATGATTTCAACAATATCCTGTTTCCCATCATGGGGCATACAGAACTGCTACTCGAAGACATTCCCGCTGACAGCCCGTTCAGGCACAATCTCAAAAAGATTCATGCCGCATCACTGCGGGCCAGGGATCTGGTGAAACAGATCCTCACGTTTTCCCGTCAGGAGAAGCAACGGCCCCGGGTGTTGATCCTGCAGCCGGTTGTCAAAGAAGTCATGAAAATGATTCGGGCCACCCTGCCGGCGTCGATTCGGATCATCGAGAAAATCGATGCGAATTGCGGTCCGGTGCGGGCTGATCTCACCCAGATCCATCAGGTGGTGATGAATCTGGCCACCAATGCGTTCCATGCCATGGAAGAAACCGGGGGAGAACTGACCGTGTCTTTGACCCGGGCCGATCGGATTTCCCAGGAACCGGCAAGCCCGGACATATCCCCGGGTCCCTGGGTCTGTCTGAGTGTTTCAGACACGGGCGCCGGTATGGATTACATCACGGCGGAGAAGATTTTCGATCCGTTTTTCACCACCAAGAAACCCGGCAAAGGCACGGGTATGGGATTGTCCGTGGTTCACGGCATTGTGACGGGCATGAACGGGGTCATCCGGGTCACGACTGAACCCGGCCGGGGGACGACCTTTGATGTGTATTTTCCTTTGGTTCCTGAAACAGAAGATGACGCAACCCTTCAGGTGACAGACCCGGTCCCGGGCGGAACAGAGACAATTCTGCTGGTGGATGATGAACCTGCAGACCTCGTTATTTTTAGCTCAAAAACAGCCATTTTTTTGGACAGTCAATCATTTCAAAGGTGACTGTCCAACTTCAATAGCCAAAGACTTTCCTGTCGGAGTCAACGCATTCAACCCGGTAAGTTTTCGGCAAAATT
>JAIPDL010000085.1 GCA_021737695.1 Desulfotignum sp.
GGGCCAGTTCTGCTTCGGCCTGGGCCACCCGGGCCTTTTCCATGGCCACCCGGGCGGCATACCCATCCGGTTCAATGCGGTACAGGACCTGACCTTCCTGAACATAGTCTCCTTCCGTGAAGCTCACCTCTTCCAGAAAACCTTCCACCCGGGGCCGCAGTTCCACGCTCTGGATCGCTTCCACATGACCCACATATTCGTCAGCCGGCACCACATTCTGTTCCTCGATGGCCATCACGCGCACCTGGGGCGCCGGTGGTTGTTGTGCAAATACCGTGCTGTAGAAAAGCAGGGTTGAAATTATTAAAAGATGCAACAGATTTTTCTTCAACAATTTCTGATTCATGGGGCCATCGCTTTTTTTATCGGAAAATTTGTTCAGTTTCCGCACTATAAAGATCCGCCAGATGCGTGTCAACCGGAAAAATCATCCGGTCGTTTTGAAACATCAGGCAGTTACGATGGATTTTTTATCAAAATTTACCGGGGCTTTACAAAAAAAAATTTCAGGCGCTATAATCGGTTTCATGTGGCCTAAAATCACATACTGGCTTCCCCGTCTGCTCATTCAAAACTGAACCCCAGACATTGACATACTCTCCCCTCCCATGTAGTTTTACGTTGATCAATCTTAATTTCTTCTATAATGGAGTAGATAAGAGCTGGGTGGTCACTCTGGAAAAAAACACACACGTAACAAAATTCGGATTCACGTTCAACCGTGGAGGTGCCCATCTGTCGCGCACCATGATGCTGGAAGACCTGAGCAGCCTGCTGGGATATATCAATGACCCCAATGCCGACAAAAAAGCCTATCTAAAGGCCATCAAAGCAGACAATTGCCTGGGCAAGCGGTCGGGTAAAACGCGTGAATTGACCAGCCGCCACCTGGTAAGTCTTTATTCGCTGGATACCACTGATGTCCTTTTCAGGTCATTGCTGTTTTTCTGGCACCGGGACCCGGCCGGCCGGCCGCTGCTGGCATTGTTGTGCGCCTGTGCCAGAGATCCAATTCTCCGGACCACTATACCTTTTATATTGAATCTGTCCGAAAGATCTGTGGTCACCCAGGAAGTCATGGCCGCATATATAGATGATATGGAACCAGAACGCTTCAGTCCGGCCACACTGAAATCCACGGCCCAGAATATCAATGCCACATGGACCCAGTCCGGCCACCTCAAGGGCCGTGTCAGAAAGATCCGCACACCTGCCATCCCCACACCCGGCAGTGCGGCCTATGCCCTGCTGCTGGGATACCTGACCGGTGCCCGGGGACCGGCGCTTTTCAAAACAGAATATGCCCGGCTCCTGGATTGTGCCTTTGACCGGGCAGTCGAACTTGCCAGGGAAGCATCACACAGAGGCTGGATTGTTTTCAAGCAGGTGGGGGATATCATCGAGGTGGTGTTCCCTGCACTGATCAATGAACAGGAACTGGCACAGCGTCGCCATACAGGAGGACCTGGTGAGTAAAATCAAGCGATTGATCCAGTCTTACAGTAGATACATTGAGGTGCCCTGGCGGGAAGATGCAGCGGCGGCCCAGCGGGTGATTTTCTGTGTGTATGATGAAACCGATGAGCGGCGGCTGCGGGCCGGCATTGATGAGTTTGAGATTGTCACCCGCCAGGCCGGATATGGGTGGGCCGGTTTTGACCTGACCGACACCTTTGCCGCCTGGATGGCATCCCAGCGGTATGCCAAAAGCTATTTTCAGAACCCCCATCTGCTGCCCACGCTGCTGCCCAGATATCTGCCCTATATCGCCGGTGAATTCCAGGCCATGCTGAAGGAAAATCAAGTCAACACAGATACAGTGGTTGCACTCAAGGGGGTCGGTTCCCTGTTCGGCTTTCTGAAAGTCAAGGAACTGGTGGACCATCTGGCCCCCACGGTAAAGGGACGGCTGCTGATCTTTTTTCCCGGCAGCTTTGAAAACAACAACTACCGGCTGCTGGACGGGTATGACGGATGGAACTATCTGGCCGTTCCCATTACAGCGGACAAAGTATTCTGACCCAGGCAAAAAATGAGGGAGTAAGGATGATCAACCGCGATATCTATCAAAAAGACCCCACTGTTCATAAGCTGGTCAATGAAGGGGTGGCCAGCGTCAATGACGACACCACCCAACAGGCCCTGGACGTGTTGCGGTATGAACTGGACACCTTTGTCTGTGACGGGCAGTATGGCAGCGGCATGGCCCATATCCTGGACACCTTTCTTAAAAACATCCACCAGGCCCAGCAGCCGGCGGTCTGGGTCAGCGGATTTTATGGATCGGGCAAATCCCACTTGGTCAAAATGCTCAGAGCCTTGTGGGTGGATACCGTGTTTCCGGACGGTGCCACGGCCCGGGGCATTGCCAGCCTGCCCCAGGATATCAAGGATCATTTCAAGGAGTTGAGTATCCTGGCCAAACGCCACGGCGGACTCCATGCCGCTTCCGGTACCCTGGGGGCCGGTGCCAGCGGCAGCGTGCGACTGGCCCTGCTGCGGATCATTTTCAGGTCCATAGGTCTTCCCGGACAGTATCCGGTTGCCCGCTTTCTGATGTGGCTGGCTGCCGAAGGCATCCATGACCCGGTCAAGCAGCACGTGATTGACCACGGGTTTGACTGGGAAGAAGAACTGGACAATTTTTATGTGGCTGAAGGACTGCATGCGGCCCTGGCAGCGGCCAAACCCGGCCAGTTCCCATCCCCTGCCGCCTGTGTCGAAACCCTGAACAATCTCTACCCCTATGTCCAGGATGTTTCCATCGATGATATGGTCAAGGCCATCCGCATGGTCCTGACCAGAGAAGGTAAATTTCCCTTGACCTTGATTGTACTGGATGAGGTCCAGCAGTATATCGGGGGAGACCCCCAGCGGTCCATGGATGTTCAGGAAACCGTGGAAGCCTGCTGCAAAAACATCGGCGCCAAACTCCTGTTCATCGGCACGGGCCAGACCGCCGTGACCGGTACCAGCAACCTCAAGCGCCTGGAAGGCCGGTTCACCATCCGCGTGGAGCTGTCCGATGCCGATGTGGATGCGGTGATCCGCAAGGTGATCCTTGCCAAAAAAGCGGATGCAGCCGCCCCTGTGGCCAAGGTCATGGAAAACAATCTCGGAGAGATCTCCCGGCACCTGTCCGGCACCACCATCGGCCACCAGCAGGATGACATCCCCTGGTTTTCCCAGGATTACCCCTTACTCCCGGTGCGCCGCCGCTTCTGGGAGAACACGTTACGGGTCCTGGACCAGACCGGCACGGACAGCCAGCTGCGCAACCAGCTCAGCATGATTCACAAAGTGATCCAGACCAATCTGGACGAGCCCCTGGGCCACGTGGTGCCGGCGGATTACCTGTACTATGATTCAGCGGATAAGCTGCTGCAATCCCGTATCCTTCCCAGAAAAGTGCATGAAAAGACCATGAAATGGCGAAAGGGATCGCCCCAGGAACAACTGCTGGGACGGGCATGCGGCCTGGTTTTTTTGATCAACAAGCTGGCGTCTGGTCATCAGGACATCGGCATCCGGGCCACCATCGACACCCTGGCCGACCTGATGGTGGAAAACCTGCCCCATGGGTCCAGCGACCTGCGCAGCCAGCTGCCGAAACTCTTGGACACCAGTGACCTGCTGATGAAAGTCGGGGAGGAATACCGCATCCAGACCGAAGAAAGCGCGGCCTGGAGTGATGAGTTTTCAAGCCAGCGGTCAGCCCTGGCCAATGAGATCCACCGCATCGAAGCGGAACGGGATGACCGTATCCGCAAAAAATTCGGGGAACTGGTGGGCAAACAGATGCTCACCCAGGGCAGTGCAAAAGTATCCCGGGAGATTTCGCCCATATTTGATTCAGACCTGCCCGCAGATTCGGAACAGCGGATCTGTGTCTGGGTCAGGAACGGGTGGGGCATCGATGAAAATGCCGTCCGGGCTGATGCCCGGCAGGTGGGCAATCAATCCCCCACAGTCTTTGTTTTTATTCCCAAGCGGTCCCCCGATGATCTGCGCCATCATTTGATCAACTGGAAAGCGGCCGCTGCCACCCTGGAGAAACGGGGCATCCCCAATACACCTGAAGGCACCGAAGCCCGGTCTGCCATGGAAACCACCCGGCAGACAGCTGAAGCAAAAATCAATGATCTTTTGGGAGATGCCTTTTCCGGTGCAAGGGTATTCCAGGGGGGCGGTAGTGAAATCATGGGGAACCGGTTGCAGGACATGGTTCTGGAGGCGGCTGAAAACGCCTTGCAGCGTCTCTATCCCCAGTTTGCCATGGCAGACCATTCCGGATGGGCCAAGGTGTATGAAAAAGCCCGGACCGGGGCACCGGATGCTTTGAAAGCTGTGGGGGATGACGGCGATCCGTCGAAAAATCCGGTATGCAAGGCCATCCTGGGATATATTGCCGGCGGCAAAAACGGGGCCGATATCCGGAAATATTTTGAATCCCCGCCCTATGGGTGGTCCAGAGATGCTGTGGACGGCGGACTCCAGGTATTGCTGGTGGCTGGTATGGTTCGTGCCCAGGATACCCATGGCAAGCCCCTAAGCGCGAAAGATCGGGCATCGAAAGACCTGGACCGCAAATCCATCGGCAAGATCCTGTTCAAAGTGGAATCCACCACCGTCACCACGGCCCAGCGTATCCAGATCCGAAAACTGTTTCAAAAGGCGGAGCTGAAGGCCAACCCCGGGGAAGAGCATTTGACCGCCCCGCATTTTCTAGAAAAAATGCTGGCCCTTGCGGCCCGGGCAGGCGGTGATCCCCCCAGACCGGCCCTGCCGGACATCGCCTTTCTCCATGAAATCCGCCTGGCTGCCGGCAATGAACAGCTGCTGGCCCTGTACAATCAGCGGGAAAAATTAGGCCAGTGTATTCAGACTTGGACCGAACTGGCCGAGCGCATCGATACCCGGATAAAAAACTGGGAGCGCCTGAAACACCTGGCAATGCATGTCCAGGAAATGGACGAAGCAGCGGCGTATGTCTCTCAGATCAAAAACATTGAAACCCAGCGCCAGCTGCTGACAGAACCAGACCTGATACCGCCCCTGATAAAGCACCTTACCCAGTTGCTGCGGGATGCATTGAACCTGGTCAAATCGAACTGGGACCGGGAATGGCAGTCCGGCGAAAGCCGGTTGAAAGAAGATCTGAACTGGCAGCAGCTCGAACCGGAGCAGCGCTATGCCCTGAGATCCCCCCATGGGCTGGTGGAAGCAGCCCGCCCTGCCATCGAGGTGGACACCACCGATGCAGTACTCCAAACAGTGGCCCATACCAGCCTGTCGGCATTGAAAGACCGGATTGCGGCCATGCCGGGAAGATACGATCAAGTCCTGCTGAAAGCAGCCCAACTGCTGGAACCGGAGCTGCAGAAAGTCAATCTGCCTGCCCGCACATTAAAAACACAAGCAGATGTGGATGCCTGGCTGGACCAGACCCGAAAACTGTTGATGGAAAAACTTTCCCAAGGGCCGATTCTGGTATGAGAAGCTCTATGGATATCAAAATCCCGGTAAGTGGTGGACGGCAAAATCAGGAGGTAATTATGAGTTGCGTTTTTTGCGGTGGAAAACTTATTTCAAAAAAAGTGACGTTTATTTATGAAGATGACGACCAATTCTTTGTGATCAGGAATGTCCCCGCAGAAGTCTGCACCCAATGCGGGGAAAGAACCTACTCTCCAGAGATTACGGATGAAATCATGAAGTTTGCAAAACAACGATTTCAACCCAAAAAATTGATCGAAGTCCCTGTGTTTGATTATGGCCAAAGAGTCACCGCAGTTTGAACTGTAATACAGCATTGGATGCAACATTAACCATCACTGAATGCTGCATTTAATGTTAAACGCTCATTTGTGCAACATTTACACACCTGAATTGCTGTATCCACTGTGCAATTATCCCAATAATTGCACAGTGAATTGCATTAGTGCAATTAACGTTCAATTCAACGGCTGAAAGCAAAAAAGAGGCAATGAACCGCTCATGAACCCACTGGACAAACCCCTTCGCAACACCCTGGAAAGAACCGTCAAAGATGCCCGCAGAATTGCCGAAAATGCAGCAAAGGCTGCATTGAATCAGCTTGGCGTGGGGGAGCCTGCCCCCTTTTCTCATCTGACCGATTCAGAGCGGAACCTGCGTCGGCGGTTGCGGGTACACGGCCGTCAGCTGGGCGACACCCTGAACGGCGGCAAAGACCAGACCATGGAGCGCCTCATGGAAGAGGTGGCCTATCAACACTGGCACCGCATGCTGTTTGCCCGGTTTCTGGCAGAAAACAACCTGCTCATGTACCCGGACCCGGACGACCCGGTGGCAGTGACCCTGGAAGAGTGTGAAGATCTGGCCGCTGATGAAGGGGCAGCCAACGGCTGGGAACTGGCGGCCCGGTATGCGGCCCAAATGCTGCCCCAGATTTTCCGGCTGGATTCCCCGGTGTTTGAACTGACCCTGCCGCCGGAACATCAACAGAAACTGGAACATCTGGTGGCGGATCTGCCCCTGGAAGTGTTTTCCGCTTCGGATGCTATCGGCTGGGTGTACCAGTTCTGGCAGGCCAGGAAAAAAGAAGAGGTCAATGCATCAGAGGTGAAAATCGGTGCCCGGGAACTGCCGGCGGTCACCCAGTTGTTCACCGAACCCTATATGGTCAGCTTTCTGCTGGACAACTCTCTGGGGGCATGGTGGGTGGGGAAGTGGGGAGTGAGGAGTGGGGAGTGGGGAGTCAAGGCCAGGGAAATGCTCAGAACTGCGGAAACCGAGGAGGAATTGCGGCAATTTTTCAGTCGGCCGGGTATTCCGCTCACTTATCTGCGGTTTGTCAAAACTGAAAACTGCACACTGAAAACTGACAACTTGAATCTTTTTGACGGGGAACACTGGATGCCGGCTGCCGGGTGGTTTGACGGATGGCCGGAAAATTTGGGTGATCTCAAGACCCTGGACCCCTGCTGCGGATCAGGCCATTTTCTGGTGGCCACTCTCCTGATGCTGGTTCCCATGCGCATGGAACTGGAAAATATGTCCGCCCGTGATGCAGTAGATGCGGTGCTGCAGGATACCATCCACGGCCTGGAGATTGATCAGCGGTGCGTGGAGCTGGCTGCCTTTGCCCTGGCACTGACTGCCTGGAAATATCCGGGTGCCGGCGGATACCGGGTCCTGCCGCAGCTGAACCTGGCCTGTTCCGGCCTGTCGGTCAGCGTGGCCAAAGAGGAATGGAAAGCGATTGCCGGTGCGCTTCCGGACAAAACCTACCTCCCCATTGCCCTGGACTGGATGTACGAGGCGTTCAAACATGCCCCGACCCTGGGCAGCCTGCTGGACCCGAGCCGAGCCAAAGTAGCGGGACTGGTTAAATGGCAGGAGATCGGGCCGGCCATCCATGCGGCCCTGGCCCAGGATCAGCCGGATGAAGTTGTGGAAGCCGGGGTGGTGGCCCAGGGCCTTGCTGGAACCACCCGTCTGCTGACACAAACATACCACCTGGTCATCACAAATGTCCCCTACCTGGCCCGGGGCAAGCAAAGCGACACCCTGCAAAAGTTCTGTGCCAAATATTACAAGGAAGGCAAGAACGACTTGGCCACCGTGTTTCTGGACCGGTGCCTGGAATTGTGCGCGACCAACGGCACCGTCAGCATCGTCCTGCCCCAGAACTGGCTGTTTCTGACCAGCTACCGAAAGTTTCGGGAAAAGCTGCTGAAAAGGGATATCTGGCATTTGATTGCCCGGTTGGGACCTGGGGCCTTTGAAACCATCAGCGGCGAGGTGGTCAAGGCCATACTCATCACCCTGAGCCGGGGGGGTGAAAGCATGGCAGGCCCAGCAGACAAGGTGGCTTCATCTCTGGTTTCGACCGACACCAATCAAATCCGGGGAGTGGATGTGTCTGAGCTTCAGACTGCTGGTGAAAAAGCAGAACAGTTGTCAGTTGTGGAGTTAAAGCGTTTGGGGCAGGTGAAGCTGCTTGAAAATATTGATGCTAGAGTAGCATTTGATCAACTGTCGAAGGATATTTTATTATCGAACATCGCTGACTATGGCAAAGGCAGCACTACTGGAGACGGTCCAAGATTTCTACTCTGCTTTTGGGAGTTTTCCGAAATCCTTAAATCACATTTACTTTGGTTGAACTCTCCACATGAGAAAGATTTCTGGTCGGGGAGAAGTTATTTATGCAAAGTGCTATTGGACAACGAGGAACTCAAATCACAATTGGGCTGTAGGCTTCATGGGAATATAGTATACCAGCGAAGCGGTGTAGCTGTTAATAAAATGAGGAATCTGGAACCATTTTTATATTCTGGGGAAGTGTTTGATGACAACATTTGCCCGATTGTTCCCCAGAAAAAACAATTGACCTCTGCAATTTTGGCATATGTGGAGTCTAAAGAATATCACAATAATGTTCGTTCAGTTGATCAATCGTTAAAAGTTACAGCCGCCACCCTCACAAAAGTCCCCTTCGACCTCGACCATTGGACTAAAGTCGCCGAAGAAAAATACCCCCACGGTCTTCCCCAACCCTACACCAACGACCCCAGCCAGTGGATCTTCCACGGCCATCCCTGCGGCTCGGTGATATGGGATGAAGACACCAAATGGACGGCCCACGGCCCCTTACGCGATGATGACACGGTGCTTCACGTGGCCGTGGCCAGGCTTCTGGGTTACCGCTGGCCCGCCGAGCTGGACCCGGACATGGAGCTGGCCGATGAGCAGCGGGAATGGGTGAACCGGTGTCAACTGCTTCTGCCCTTGGCAGATGAAGACGGCATTGTCTGCATCCCGCCCGTGAGGGGAGAGGCCCCGGCCGCTGACCGTCTCTTGAACCTGCTGGCGGCCGCCTATGGGGAGGCCTGGTCCAACGATCTGCTGGCCCGGCTGTTAAAAAACGCGGACCATGCCGGCAAGACCCTGGAAACCTGGCTCCGGGACAAGTTTTTCATCCAGCACTGCAAACTATTCAAGCACCGGCCCTTTATCTGGCACATATGGGACGGTCTGCGGGACGGGTTTGCGGCCTTGGTCAATTACCACAAGCTGGACACCAAACGCATGGAAACCCTGATCTACACCTATCTGGGAGACTGGATCAACCGCCAGAAACAGGGGATCATCGACGGGGTGGACGGGGCTCAGGAACGGCTGGATGCGGCCGAAAGCCTCATCAAAAAACTGGAACTGATCCTGGCAGGGGAAGCCCCGTATGATATTTTTGTCCGGTGGAAGCCCTTTGATCAGCAGCCCATTGGATGGGACCCGGATTTCAACGACGGGGTAAGACTCAATATCCGGCCTTTTATGAGCGTGCCTGATATCCGAAAAAAAGGGGCCGGGGTTCTGCGGGACAAGCCCAACATCAAATGGAACAAGGACCGGGGAAAGGATGTGACATCGGCCCCGTGGTATCACATGTTCAATGGAGACCGCATCAATGATCATCACCTGACCCTGTCTGAAAAACGAACCGCACGGGAGACAAATCATGCCTGAACAAAACAAACAACCTGAGTCTGACTCGGGCCAGACCTGGATGAAGAATAGCCCTGTCGATTCAAACCCGTTCCGTCTGTCACGCATTGTGATCCGGGGGTTTAAATCGATACAGGCGTGTGATGTGACGTTCAAAAACCTGACCGTCATGATCGGTCCCAATGGTGCCGGCAAATCAAACGTCATCGGATTTTTTCGTTTGATTCAGCAGATGCTGCAGGGCCGGTTACAGGTGTATACCGGCAAGCAGGGCGGACCGGATGCACTGCTGCACTTTGGCCGGAAAAAAACCGAAACGCTTCAGGCTGAACTCTTTTTCGATAACAGCGGGTACAAATTTTCTTTAGAGCCCACCCAGGACAATCGCATGATGTTTGCTGACGAAAGCCTTTGGGATGAAGGGTCCGGAGACAAACCCTTAGGATCGGGCCATTTTGAATCCAAACTCAAGGAACAAGGAGATCCAGCCTGGCAACATGCCGTTCCTGACGCAAAAAACTGGTGCCTGTACCATTTCCACGACACGAGCGAAAGCGCTCTGGTCAAGCAGCGGCATGGAATTCATGACAATCTGAACCTGAAACCGGATGCCCGCAACCTGGCCGCGTTTCTTTTCAGATTGCAAAAGAACTTTCCGGATAATTATGCGCGAATTGTACGGCTTATCCAGATCATTGCCCCGTTCTTTGGGGAGTTCCTCCTGCATCCGGACACGGACAATCCCGATTACATTGAATTGCAGTGGATGGAAAAAGGAGAGGAAACGCCGTTCAAAGCCCACCAGCTTTCAGACGGGACTTTGCGGTTTATCTGTCTGGCCACCGTGTTGAACCAGCCCGAAGAATGTCTTCCCAAAATCATCCTGATCGATGAACCGGAACTGGGGCTGCATCCCAGGGCCATCGGTTTTCTGGCATCCATGCTTAGGTCTGTTTCGAGGCGGCGGCAAGTGATCGTTTCCACCCAGTCCGTCACTTTGGTCAACGGATTTTCCATTGATGATCTGATTGTCGTGGATCGAAAGGAAGGTGTAAGCTTTTTTCAATCTCATTCCGAACAATCCTTTGAAACCTGGCTCAAAGAGTATACTGTGGGCGATCTGTGGGAAAAAAATGTGCTGGCGGCAGGGGGTGACCAGTGAGAATCCTGTCCCATCTGATTGAAGCGGTCCGGAGTGCAGCGGTTTACAATCCGGATGTCCAGGTGGCGCCGGCCTGTATCCTCTGGCCGGACAAGGACCGTCTGTGGGAACCGGTGATGCCGCTGGTTCAGGCAGCCCTTCCGGAACTGCTGATTCTCGGGGAATACCTTCCTGAAAAGAAAACCGGGCCGGCCATCTGGCTGCGGTGTATGCTGGCCGGTACGGTGGAAGATGCCGTTCTGCCGGAGGGCCGCCCTCCAGTCTTATATCTCCCCGGGGTGAGCCGCCAGGACCTGCGGGCTGTGGAAACCTGTCCTGACCCTCTCAAGCCGTTGGCAGAACTGCAATACCGGGGAACCATCTGGTCCCAGGTAAATGCAAAGGACTGGACCATTCTGGCCTGGCTGAAATCAGACCAGGGCGGACTGGGGCTGGATGTGGCCCAGGACAGGGAAACCAAAAATGCCATGCATCTGGCCCTGCATCGGCTGCTTGAGGCAGAGCTGGAGTTGCTCAGGGACAAACACCTGGACAAGGATTATTTTAACACCTTATTGACCGGGGGTGACCCCATCCGGGATCTGCTGCTGTGGCTGGACCAGGGGGAGGCATTTCAGGCGGCCCGGGGAACAAATGAATGGAAAGCCTTTGTATCGGTCTGTCAATCCCGGCTTGGTTTTCATCCTGAAAACGACGGGCTGCTCGCGGGTGCTGCACGTCTGGCTGCCCGGGAAGACCCCTGGCAGGCTGTCTGGGAGCGTTTCTGCGAGGCCCCGCAACGGTACCCCAACATCCCGTCCCAGATCCGGAAATGCCAGCCCCCCAGTGATACCATTTTCTGGCACACCGGCGGCAGTGAATGCAGCGGCTGGCCCCAATGGAATGAGGACCAGGAAAAGCGTCTGCATGATGAATTGATGGCCTTATCAAAGTTTCCGGCCCATGAGGCAGCAGACAAACTCAAAGCCCTGGAGGCCCATCATGGTCACCGGCGGGAGCTGGTGTGGGCACAACTGGGGGAAGCCCCCCTTGCCAATGCCCTGCAACACCTGGCTGTTATGGCCGAACACACCCGGACAAGCCTTTCTGCCGGTACGGTGGATGATTTAGCCAAAGGGTATGAGCAACAGGGGTGGCAGGTGGATAACGGGGTCATACAGGCATTGGCCCATGTTACTGCCGCCAAGGACCTTGAAGCGGTGTCAACAGCCATCCGGTCGGTGTATCTGCCCTGGGCTGAAGCCTGTGCCCGCCATTTACAGAAAATCATTCACGGTGCTTCCTATCCAGGGGGAACATGCCTGACCACCCAGCCGGCTGCTGTTGAGACAGGGGATTGTATCTTCTTTGTGGACGGGCTGCGCTTTGATGCCGGCAAACAGTTGGGTGATATGCTGGAGCGTGCCGGGTTCACCACCACCCAGACCCCGACATGGGCGGCCCTGCCATCGGTTACGGGCACGGGAAAACCGGCTGCGGCACCTGTTTTCACATCAGATAAAATCCAGGATCATCCCGCAGGCTACAATTTTGAACTACTCACCCATTACCAGCTTCACAAAGCCATAAAGGAAAATGGTTTCCAGATCCTGATGAAACAGGACACCGGGGATGTCACAGGAAAAGCCTGGTGTGAATTCGGGGACATGGACCATGAAGGCCACACCAGGGGATGGAAACTGGCAAAATACCGGGATGCCCTGCTCACAGAGATCCGGGACCGCATTGATGCGCTATTGGAAGCCGGCTGGAAAAGGGTCCGGGTGGTCACGGACCACGGATGGCTGCTGCTGCCCGGCGGATTGCCCAAAACAGAACTGCCGGCCGCCCTGGTGGATACCAAATGGGGCCGGTGTGCTTCTGTAAAATCCGGAGCATCCACGGATGAACGGCTGTATCCCTGGTATTGGAATCCCCACCAGCACGTGGCCCTGGCTGACGGGATCAGCTGCTATAAAAAAGGGGAGGAATACGCCCACGGTGGCCTGAGTTTACAGGAATGTCTGACCCTGCAACTCCTGGTATTGCCCAAAGCCAAAGACCAGGCCGATGCATCCATTGATATCACGGATGTGGTGTGGAAAGGGATGCGGTGTACCATTGGCGTGGATGGGCACTTTGCCGGGCTTTTTCTGGATATCCGCACCCGGGCCGGCAATGCACCGTCCAGTGTGGCGTTGAGCACCAAGCCGCTCAAAAAAAACGGCACCGCCTCGGTGGTGGTGGAAAATGAGGATATGCAGGGGCTTTCCGCCTTTGTGGTCCTGGTGGATGAAACCGGCGCACTCATGGCCCAGACAGAAACCGTCATTGGTGGAGAAACCGCATGATGATATTGGATGACATCGATAAAATAGCAGCTGAGCAGCTGGATGGGTATCTGGTCCGCAAAGATCTGGTCCGGACATTCAGCCGGCAGTTTCCTGTCCCCACCTATGTGGTGGAATTTCTGCTGGGCCGGTATTGTGCCAGCATTGATCCAGAGGAGATCGAAGAAGGTCTGGAGATTGTCCAGCGCCAGTTAACATCCCGGACCGTCCGGGCAGGAGAAGAAGAGCTTTTCAAAGCCAAAGCCAGGGAAGACGGGGAGGTAAAGATCATTGATATCATCACCGCCCGCCTGGATGCAAAGACCGATTCCTATGTGGCCACCCTGCCCAGTCTTCAACTCACGGATGTCCGTATCAGCTCTGCGCTGGTCAATGACCATGAACGCATGCTGACAGGTGGTTTTTATGCGGAAATCAGCCTGGGGTATGATGCTGCCATTGCCCAGGAAAACAGCGGCCGGCCGTTCGGGGTGATCTCTTTGCGGGAGATACAGCTTTCCAGACGGGATGTCCTGGATATCCTGACACAATCCCGCAGTGCCTTTACAACAAAGGAATGGAAAACCTTTCTCATGCGATCCATCGGCATTGATACGGAACCGTTGTCAGACCGGCAGCAGAATGCCTTTATGCTGCGCATGGTCCCCTTTGTTGAGCGCAATTACAACATGGTGGAGCTGGGTCCCAGGGGAACAGGAAAAAGCCATCTGTTCCAGCAGGTATCTCCCTATGCCCATTTGATATCAGGAGGGAAGGCCACCGTTGCCAGGATGTTTGTAAACAATGCCACGGGACAGCGGGGGCTGGTGTGCCAGTATGATGTGGTCTGTTTTGATGAAGTGTCCGGGATTTCCTTTGACCAGAAAGACGGGGTGAACATCATGAAAGGTTATATGGAATCCGGGGAGTTCAGTCGCGGCAAAGAGAGTATCCGGGCAGACGGCAGCATCGTGCTGGTGGGCAATTTTGAGGTGGATGTGGCGCACCAGCAGCGTGTCGGACATCTGTTTGGTCCCATGCCGCCTGAAATGAGAAATGACACCGCGTTCATGGACCGCATCCATGCATTCCTTCCGGGATGGGATATCCCCAAAATCAGCAAATCCCTGCTGACCGATCATTTCGGGCTGGTCAGTGATTTTCTGTCTGAATGCTGGACCCGGCTGCGGGACCACAGTCATGTCGGCCTGCTGCAAAACCGGGTGTTCTTTGGCGGTGCCCTCTCCGGCCGGGATACCAATGCGGTCAATAAAACCGTCAGTGGCCTGCTCAAGCTGCTGCATCCGGGTGGAAAAGATATCTGTGATGAGGACATGGAATGGGCAGTGCGGATTGCTCTGGAGGCCAGAAGACGGGTCAAGGAACAGCAGAAACGGATTGGCGCGGCAGAGTTTAGGAACACCCATTTCAGTTATGTGATGGGCACGGACGGGGTTGAAAAGTTTGTTTCCACCCCGGAACTGCAAAGTGAGAACCATATCGGAAGCGATCCCTTAGAACCCGGTCAGGTGTGGACCATCTCACCCGGCAGCGGTGAAGAATACCCGGGGCTATGCCGGATCGAAATCAATGAAGGACCGGGCTCGGGGGTAAAAATCCTGAATAAACCCATACCACCGGCATTTAAAGAAAGTATGGGGTATGCAGAACAGAACCTCTATGCAAGGGCCGGGCAGCTGGTGGGAGACAAGAACCCGCGCCACCATGAATTTACAGCCCAGCTCAGGGCCTTTGATGCGGCCAAGTCCGGTGCAAAAACCGGTATGGCTATCCTGGTGGCCTTGTGCACCGCCCTGTTGAAAAAGAGCGTCAGAGGCGGTCTGATCATTGTGGGTGAGATTAACCTGGGCGGGTCCATCGAGCCAATACACAATCCAGTGGATATTGCAGAGAACGCGGTTGAAAAAGGGGCCAGTGCGCTGTTGATGCCGGTGGCCTGCCGCCGCCTCCTGTTTGATCTGTCCGATGATATGGCCACACGGGTGGACATCCAGTTTTATTCAGATGCCAGGGATGCGTTGCTTAAGGCCATTGTTCCAGTGTGATGAAATTTTTTTATAGGAGATTTGGATCATGCCAATAACTGACTATAAAAATTATTTTTTTTCTATGATAGACATTAAAAACATTGATCCTTCACCCTATCAACACCGTAAACACTTTGATGAAAACAGGTTAAGGGAACTTGGCGCAAGTATTACCCGGGATGGATTGATTGAACCGGTTATTGTCAGGCCGCAAAAAAATGGAAAATACCAGCTTATCGCAGGGGAACGAAGACTCCGGGCCATTAAAGATTATACTGACATGACGGTGATTCAGGCAAAGATCGCGGATGTCGGCGATCTTCAGGCAAGAAGGATAAGTGCTGCAGAAAATCTTTTAAGAGAAGATTTATCAACCATTGAATCCATTGAAGCAACCATTGAAATCATTGATGTGGAAATGGGCAAAGATCCTGCGTATTTGACGGCAGGCAAAACACCCCTTGAAAGGGTGGTAAAATTGCTGTTAAAGTTAGATTCCATAAGGGTCAGCAAGGATAGAGGGTCGATGGTTTCCAGGGAGTTGGATGACCTGTTCCATAAATTTATGGAACAGGTGGAATCGATTTTCAAAAATCTGCCAAAACCCTTGAAGTGGCGGTCTTTTCTTAATAATGACCTGATTTTATTAACCGACATTCCTTTACATGTTCGAAACGCCTCTGTAAAACATGACCTGAACAAGTCGCAGACAAAGGCGCTGGCAAAACTTGAACAGGTATCTGGCAAGGTCTTTCAAGAGATCATTCAAAAAGGATTTATCCCGTTTAAAGATCAGAAGAACAATCATTTGCCCAAACTTGCGCTCAATGAACTCAGCGCAAGAGAAATCCAGGCGTTTGCAGAAGATCTGGAAAAAACAGATAAAAAAACTGAACAAAAACATGACAATGGCCACCGTGACTTTTCCACCCAGATTATGGCCGCGTTAATGACCCGTCTGGGTATCCCGCATGCTCGTATTGCCCAGCGGTTAAATATCCACAGGGAAACCATTTCAAAATATGCCCGGAAAAATCATGAGATTTTTAACAAAATTCATCAGGAATTCAAAAACAGATCCCCTGTCCCTGATATTGCTCAAAAATATTTTATTCCCCAGGCCCTGGCATGGTCTGTGATTCTCGAAGAAAAAACAGACCAGGAAAGGTTTAAGGCCTTAAACTGGGGATTGCGTACATGGGATAACTGGTATTTCAATGATGCGGATCATAGATTCGGAGATGACTGGCCCGGAAGAATCCCTGCCCAGCTCGTTGCCCACACGCTTTTTTACTTTACCAAAGAAAATGACCTTGTATTTGATCCCATGGCAGGCGGGGGAGTTGTGGCAGATACCTGTCTTGCCTTTAACAGAAGATGCTGGTCTTTTGATCTTTTGGACCGAATGAACACCAGACCTGAAATAGAACCTTTTTTGTGGGACCCTGAAAACCTTGTCTGGCCCGTTCCTGCAGCTAAAAAACCGGACCTGAGCTTTTTTGATCCACCCTATTTTAAAAAAATGGCAGAACATTACATGAAAGGCAGTATTTCAGGTTTTTCAAAGGCTAAATATTTAAAATTCTTTAAAGATCTTTTCAGCCTCATGAGAGAGCATGCAAAACCATCAAGCCGTATTGCATTTCTCAATGCAGACTTCAGAAATTTTCAGAGTATTCCGGCTTTTGATGAAAAGCCTGAAAACGCGATCCTGCTTCTGGAATATGCGAAACTGCTTGAAAACTGCGGATGGAAGATCACGCATTTGATCGACTGCCCGTTGTCAACGGAAAGGTTTACTGGAAATATCGTAACCCACATGCAGGCAAAAAGAACCCTGGGGATTATCAGAAGAACTTTGATCATAGGGAAACTATAATCCACATAAATTCTTTATAATATTTGGGACCCCATCGAATTTCATAGAGTATAATCCAAAATCAAGTATTGAAATTGTATCCTTTCCTAATATTAGGGGACCCGGCTACTGATCCTGGCCGACCATTTTATATGGTTTCGGACGTATTAAGTTTTGGAGCGATGATGATTTCCACACGCCGGTTTTGGGCCCGGCCTTCCGGGGTATCGTTTCCGGCCACAGGTTCGTAAAAACCACGGCCCACAGCACTCA
>JAIPDL010000086.1 GCA_021737695.1 Desulfotignum sp.
TGTTCCTGTATTTTTCATCATAATCCAGCCCATACCCGACAATGAATCCTTTTTCAAGAGAAAAACAGGCATACTTGACGGGAATTGCTTTTTTCCGGCGTTCATGTTTGTCGATCAGGGTGCAGACGGCCACGGAATTGGGATTGAGAAGGTGGATAAACTCCATGATCTTGGTCAAGGTGTTGCCCGTGTCCACGATGTCTTCCACCAGCAGAATATCCCGATTCCGATATTCCAGATCCGGCTGTTTGGTGAATACGATCTGCCCGGTGGAATGGGTGCCTTCATAGGAAGACGCACCAATGAAATCAATGTCATGGTCCATATCGATCTGCCTGGTAAGATCTGCCATGAACATGAAAGCACCCTTTAAAATTCCTGTTAAAATCAGGTCTTTACCCTGGTAGTCCCGGGAGATCTGTTTGCCGATTTCCCGGACCCGGTTCTGAATGGTCTGTCGGGAAATGAGCGGGATAAATTCGGGCATGGTGAATCACAATCCTGTGGCTTTAAGTTCCTGAATCAATTTCTTTTGTTTGTCCGTCAGTTTTTTGGGCATGTCTATATTAATCACAACAAACAGATCTCCGCAACCATTTCCTTTCATGTGGGGAATACCATGTCCGGGCAGACGCATCCGGGCTTTGTGACTGGTTCCGGCCGGCAGTGTCAGGTTCATGGCCTTTCCGGACGGGGTCAAAATTTCCAGTTTGTCGCCCAGAAGGGCCTGGGTCAGTTTGACTGATTGGGTCAAAAACACGTCATTGCCCTCAATGGAAAACCCGCTGGTGGGAACCGGTTTGGATTTTATGTACAGATTCCCGGCCGGTCCGCCATGGGGAGACGGTTCACCTTTGCCGGCCAGACGGATTTTTTTCCCCTGGGTCAATCCTTTGGGAATACGAACCTCCACCGCATTGGTCGTGCCGCTCTGGCGGATGGTGATGGTTTTTTTGGTGCCGTGAATCAATTCTTCCAGGGTCAGGGGGATTTCATATTCAATGTCTTTTCCCGGTGTCCGGGGATGGGCCTGCTGCTGGCCGAATCCACCGCCCGTGTTCTGGAAGAACGGATTGCCGCCGGAAAAATTGGAACGCCCCCGGGGACCGGCCTGGCCAAAGGAAGCGGAAAATCCGCCCCGGCCGCCGCCAAATCCGAATTCCTTGAGAATATCCCCTAAATCAAAGTTTCTGAAAATATCTTCCTGGGAATATCGCTGTTGAAAGTCGGCCGAGCCATAGGTGTCATACTGTTTCCTTTTTTCCGGATCACTGAGCACGGCATAGGCTTCGCTGATTTTCTTGAATTTGTCCTCCAGGGTTTTATCCCCTTTGTTTTTGTCCGGATGGTACTTCATGGCAAGCTTGCGGTAAGCTTTTTTGATATCTGCCGCACTTGCCGACTTATCGATGCCTAGAATATTGTAATAATCTTCGGCCATTTTTTCCTCACTGCTTGTTTTATATTGGGTTTGACTTTTTTATGGTAAATGATAAGCGTCAACCCGCACAAGTCAAGCGGATTTCTGGGTGTTAAAAGCGGCAATGGCAACCATCATCACAGAGATGGCGGCAGGGGTCATGCCGTCGATCCGGGAAGCCTGGCCCAGGGTTTCCGGCTGAATTTTTTTTAGTTTTTCCCGGAGTTCATTGGACAGGCCGTGGACATTGCCGTAATCGAGTCGTGCCGGGATATGGATTCGTTCCAGATGCTTGAATTTTTTGATCTCGTTCAGCTGGCGGGTGATATATCCTTCATACTTGATTTCAATTTCCACCTGCCGGGCCACCCGGGCGGGAACCGGTTCAAGCGGCGGAGCAAAAGCCATCAGATTCTGATAATCGATCTCCGCCCGTTTCAGGAGCTGTTCCAGTTTGACACCAGTGGAGATGGGCGGGCTGTCCAAGTCGGCTAGGCGCTGGTTCACGGCGGTTTCCGGTTTGACAACCGTCTGTCTCACCCGTTGAATTTCTTTGCGGGTCTGTGCCAGGATTTCCCGGCACAACGCCAGGCGGTCTGCATCGATCAGGCCGTATTCAAAAGCGATGTCAGCCAGCCTTAAGTCTGCGTTGTCTTCCCTGAGCATGAGGCGGTATTCCGCCCGGGAGGTGAACATGCGGTAGGGTTCCGTGGTGCCCCGGGTCACCAGGTCATCAATCATGACCCCCAGGTAGGCCTGGGACCGGTCCAGTATAAATGCGGGCCGCTTCTGAATCTTACAGGCCGCGTTGATGCCGGCCCACAGGCCCTGGCCTCCGGCTTCTTCATATCCGGAAGTGCCGTTGATCTGTCCGGCCAGAAAAAGGCCTTTGATGCGTTTGGTTTCCAGAGTCGGAAACAGTTCCAGGGGATTCACATAATCGTATTCAATGGCATAGGCCGGTCTCATGATTCTGGCCTGTTCCAGGCCTTTCACGGATCGGACCACCTGGTACTGGATCTCCAGGGGCAGGCTGTTGCCTAAACCGGAGGCATAAATTTCTTTGGTATGGATTCCTTCATACTCCAAAATTATATGGTGGCTGTCCCGGTCCGGGAATTTGACGATTTTATCTTCAAAAGAGGGACAGTACCGGGCGGACTGCCCTTTGATGTGCCCCCCGTAAAGGGCGGAGTATTTCAGATTGCTCCGGACAGTATCATGGGTCCGGGCATTGGTGTGTCCCATAAAGCTGGGCAGCATGGGGGTGGTGATGGCGGCCGTTCTAAAGGAAAACGGGATGGGCTCACTGTCGGACATGTGGCGGCGGAAACATGAGAAATCAATGCTGTCGGCATGGAGCCGAGGGGGGGTGCCGGTTTTCATGCGCCCCATGTCAAACCCGAGATCCGACAGGTGCCGGCCCAGATCGATGGAAGAAAATTCACCGGCCCGGCCGGCGTCAATCCGGGTGGCCCCGATATGGACCGTGCCCCGCAAAAAAGTGCCCGTGGTAATGATCACACAAGGGGCAAAGTATTCATAACCGGTGGCATCCACAATCCCTTTGACCTGATGGTTTTCTATGATCAGTGCATTGACCATGGCCTGTTTCAGATCCAGGTTCGGGCAGGTTTCCAAAGCCGTTTTCATGTGCCTTGAATACAGGGCTTTGTCGTTCTGGGTGCGGGTGGAATGAACGGCCGGGCCTTTCCGGGTATTCAATGTCCGGAACTGGATGGCGGAACGATCGGTAATCAGCGCCATGTGACCGCCCAGGGCATCGATTTCCTTGACCAGCTGTCCTTTGGCCATGCCGCCGATGGACGGGCTGCACGGCATGGCGGCAATTTTGTCCATATCAATGGTCAAAAGCAGGGTGGTGCATCCCATGCGGGCCGCGGCCAGGGCTGCCTCACATCCGGCATGGCCCGCACCCACGACCACCACATCATATTGTGTGTCTGCATCAAAATTCATAACCCTTTATGATATGAAGTTTGATGTATAAAATCAATAAGAAAATCATATTATGTCAGCTTGACAGACCACGCCCGCTATCATATCTTAGTGACTTATTTTTATCAGGATAATAACAATGATGATCAATACCCACGAGCAGGAAAAAAAACAGTTCATGCGGCTGTTCCGGGAACAGGGACTGGATCGTTTTGATGAACGGTTTCAGGTGCTGGAAGCGTTTTTACAGCTGGATCACCATGTGAGTCACGCAGAGATTGTCACGCAATTGAAAAAAAACGGCATCCGGCTGAGTGATGAATTTGTGATTTCATCCATGGAACACCTGTGTCGGTTCGGATTCGCGTCAAAGGTGGAATTCGACGGCGGGGAACCTTTGTACGAACACCGGCATCTGGGGATTCACCACGATCACATGATCTGCACCAAGTGCGGCACTATTCTGGAATTCAAAGATGAAGCCCTGGAAAAACAGCAGCAGAAAGTGGCAAAAGAATATGGGTTTCATATGCTCCAGCACCGTATGGAAATTTATGGCCTTTGCAGTGCCTGTATGGCCAAACGGCAGAAACTGGTGCTGCTGCACAAAGCCAAACAGGGCGAAAAACTCAAAGTGAAGCAGCTGGAAGCCGGCCGGCAGATGCAGCTTCGAATTTCTTCCATGGGGTTGAAAATCGGGGATGAACTTGAAGTGGTGTCCAATGGGTTCGGTGGTCAGGTGGTGATTGCCACCGGAGAGACCCGACTGGTGATCGGCAGCGGCATGGCCCAGAAAATCTGGGTCGAACCCGTGGATACGTCAGCGGATGCATCAAAAAACGGGCATGCCGATCATTCCACGGATACGGAATCCATCCGGGTGCTTTTGTGTGACATGAAAGCAGGACAGGAAGGAACCATTGTCCGGGTGTCCGGAGAAAGTACGTTGCGGCGTCGGCTTCTGGAGATGGGGATCAACCGGGGAACCCGGGTGTTTGTGGAAAAGTATGCCCCGTTAAAAGATCCTGTCGAGCTGGTGGTCAAGGGATATCATATTTCCCTGCGGGTGGAGGAAGCGGCCCATATTCTGGTTGAAAACGTGACAACCCGGAAAGACAAAAAATGAAAAAGGAACTGACCATTGCCCTGGCGGGAAACCCCAATTGCGGGAAAACCACTATCTTCAACAACCTGACCGGTGCCAGACAAAAAGTGGGCAACTGGCCGGGGGTCACCATCGAGAAAAAAGAAGGCCTGCTCAAGTACCGGCAGCATACCCTGCGGGTGGTGGATCTGCCCGGGACCTACAGTTTGACCCCATTTTCCATGGAAGAGATCACCACCCGGGATTTTATCATTAACGAACACCCGGATATTGTGATCAATATCATTGATGCGTCCAACCTGGAACGCAGCCTGTTTCTCGCCCTTCAGGTCATGGAACTGGGACGGCCCGTGCTGTTTGTCCTTAATATGGCTGATATGGCCGAGGCCCGGGGCATGCGGATCAATGAGAAAAAATTGGCCGCTCTGCTGGATGTGCCCGTGGTGTTCACCGTGGGAAATAAAAACAAGGGGATGGACCGTCTCATTGATGCGGCCATTGAAGAATGTGCGGCCTTTGAAAAGGGCAAGGAATCGCGTGTGATCCGGTACGGCAATGACACGGAATCCTGTATCAGTCAGCTGGAAGATCTGATTCATGAGACCCAGGCCATGACGAAAGACTCTCTGGTCCGGTGGCATGCCATCAAGCTGCTGGAAGGCGATGCCGTTGAAAAGCAGCGGATCCTGACACGGTTTCCCCAACAGGGCCCACACCTGATCGAGGTGGCGGAAGATTGCCGGAAGCGGATTTTTGATCTGTTTCAGGATGATTTTGAAATGGTGATCACGGAAGACCGCTATGGGGTCATTGCCGGCTTACTCAGGGAAACGGTCACCAATACCGCTAAAAAAAGAATTGATATGTCCCGGAACATCGACCGGGTGTTGACGGACCGGTTTTTAGGGATTCCCGTGTTTATCTTTTTTATCTGGGTCATGTTTCAATCCACGTTTACCTTAGGCGCCTATCCCATGGCCTGGATCGAATCCGGGGTCACGGGGTTGACCCTCTGGCTGGACCATATTTTGCCGGCATCGATGTTTAAATCCATGCTCCTGGACGGTGTGGTGGCTGGTATCGGGTCGGTCATTGTTTTTCTTCCCAATATTCTGCTGCTGTTTTTTTTCATCGCCCTGTTTGAAGATACGGGATATATGGCCCGGGCCGCGTTTCTCATGGACCGGGTCATGCATACGGCCGGACTGCATGGAAAATCCTTTATTCCCATGCTCATGGGGTTTGGCTGCAATGTGCCGGCCATCATGGCGGCAAGGACCCTGGAACACCAGAAAGACCGGATTCTTACCATTTTGATGACCCCTTTCATGTCCTGTTCCGCCCGGCTGCCCGTATATATTGTACTGGCCGGCAGTTTTTTTGCCCATCGGGCCGGGACCGTTATTTTTGCGTTGTATGCAGCCGGAATCATCATTGCCATTTTGTCCGGGCGCATCCTGCGCACCCTGTTTTTCAAGGGCGCGGATGCGCCGTTTGTCATGGAACTGCCCCCTTACCGGATGCCCATGCTCAAAAGTCTGTTGATTCACATGTGGGACCGCAGCAAAATGTTTCTGCGCAAAATGGGCGGGGTGATTCTGGTAGGTTCCATCATCATCTGGGCCTTATCCAGCTTTCCTAAAAACATCACTTATTCTCAGGATTATGATGCGCTTCAGGCCCGGGTGCAGGACCGGTTCACCCAGCAAATAAAGGATGCGGATGCGGATCAGCAAATAATTTTGAATCAAACCCTGGCATCGGAACTTAAAAAAATTCATACAAAAAAAGAACAGGAACGGGTATCCAAATCCTATATCGGACAGCTGGGTCATTTTCTGGAACCACTGTTTGCGCCCATTGGCATCGGATGGCAGGCTGGTGTCGCGATTGTGACCGGGTTTGTGGCCAAAGAGGTGGTGGTGAGCACCATGGGGGTTCTTTACGGGGTGGGAGAAGCCCAGGAGGGCCAGGCATTGACCACGGCGTTGAAGCAATCGGGCATGACAGCACAATCCGCATTGTCCATGATGGTGTTTGTCTTGTTGTATGTGCCCTGTTTTGCCACGTTGGTTGTGATTTACCGGGAAACCTCTTTAAAATGGGCCTGTTTTAACGTAATTTATACCACCCTGGTTGCATGGACCCTGTCTTTTCTGGTATATCAGACAGGCATGATGTTGCGTGGATGATATAAAAGGGAGGGAACGATATGAAACAAAAATCATGCATCTTACCATGGGTGTGCGCAGGGATGATCATGATCATGGCATGGATCTGCCCGGGACCGAAAAATGCGGCCGCTGCCGAGCGACTCACGGTCAAAGCCAGCATCGCCAATATGCGTTCCGGCCCGGGGACCAGCCATGAGGTTCTCTGGCAGGTGGAAAAATATCACCCGTTCATGGTGGTGGAAAAAAAAGACACCTGGGTCAAGATCAAGGATTTTGAAGGGGACATGGCCTGGATTCATGCCTCGCTTCTGACCAGCGTGGAAGGGGTGATCACCCAAAAAACCAACTGCAATGTCCGCGAACAACCCACAACGGACAGCCGTGTTCTGTTCACGGTGGAAAGAGGGGTGCCGTTCAAAGTGATCAAACGCCAGGGAGACTGGATCCATATTGAGCATGCAGATGGCGAAAAAGGATGGATTTACCATACCCTTGTCTGGTAATGGTATTGTTACTTTATTATTTTTAAAATACAGGTGAAAATCTATGGCAGCACAGCGCGTATCCAATGAGCGGAAAAAAGAATTGAGGCAGCTGGATCCTTTGCAGAGAAATATATTGAAAGCACTGGATTTTGCAAGCTACTACAAAAAACAATTGTTGTATATTGCAGGTGCCGTGGTGGTGGTGGCCATTGTTTTTGCCGGGGTCCTCACCAGTTTTAAACGGTCTGAAAACAGCGCCTCCGACCGGGTGGCCAAAGCAATGACCGTGTACAGAAATCTGGCAGAAGATCCTGATGCTGCTTATGCTGCGGTCAAGGATGATTTTCAGACCGTGCTCACGGATTACGGCAACACGGATGCCGGCCGGATGGCTCTTGTCCGGTTTGCCCGTATCTGCATGGAAGCCGGACAGTATGATGAAGCTGAAAAATGGTTTGAAAAAGCATATGATGTGTATGGCGGCCAGGCGGAGATAGGTAATTTTCTGCTGTCATCGCTGGGTCATATTCAACTGGCGAAAAACAATCCGGATGCGGCGGAACCTTATTTTATGCAGATTGAAACCGGTGAATCAGATCTGCTTAAAGATGAGGCCCGCTTTATACTGGCAAAAATTTATGAAGCCCGGAATGAGGATTCAAACAGCCGGAAAATGTATGATTTGATTGCCCGGGAACATGAAAATTCCATTTATGCGGATTTGGCCCAAAGCATGACGGAAACAGTTGCGGTTCAATAAAAGCGGCTGAAACAAAAAACAGTTGACAACCGGTACTGGCAATGTCAGTGCCGGTTGTCAGTTTCCGTCGATATTGAGTTCCTTGTCCAGGTTGTATTTTTTTAATTTCTGGTTCAACCCGCTTTTTCCAATGCCCAGAATCCGGGCCGCTTTGGTCTGAACATTTCCCGACAGGGTCATGGCCCGGATGATCATGCGTTTTTCAACAGCGGCAAGGGTTTCCACAAGGCCCACGCCTTGGGGGATACCCTCCAGATCCAGGGTATTCTCCGGTGTTTCACGCATCCGGGGCGGCAGGTCTGCCGGAGTGATCACGTCTTTGGAGGCCAGGATCACGGATCGTTCAATCACATTTTCAAGTTCCCTGACATTGCCGTTCCATAAATGATCGCACAGAATCCGGGCCGCCTCTTTGTTGAAGCCTTTCACCCGGTTGACGGTACTGGATTCCCGGGTGAATTTATCAATAAAATGGTTCATGAGCAGCGGGATGTCCTCCGGGCGTTCGCGCAAAGGGGGGATGACCGCTTTGACCACATTCAATCGATAATACAGATCTTCCCTGAAATGATTGTTGGCCACCTCGTCTTCAAGGGTTTTATTGGTGGCGGCAATGAGCCGGAAATCCACTGGAATCGGGGTGGTTCCCCCGACCCGTTCAATGGTTTTTTCCTGGAGGACCCGCAGCAGCTTCACCTGAAGGGGCATGGAGAGTTCCCCGATTTCATCCAGAAACAAAGTGCCTTTGTCCGCAAGCTCAAACCGCCCTTTTTTCAATGCTGCAGCGCCGGTGAACGCCCCTTTTTCATGACCGAACAGTTCACTTTCCAGTAAAGATTCGGCAAAGGCGGCACAGTTGACCGCCACCATGGGGTGATCCTTGCGAAGACTGTTGTAATGGATGGATCGGGCCACCATTTCTTTGCCCGTGCCGCTTTCCCCTTCAATCAGCACCGTGGCATTGGTGGGCGCCACTTTTCGGATGATTTCGTACAATTTCTGCATGGGTTTGCTTTTGCCGATGATATTGTCGAACTGATACCGGGTCTGAACCGCATCTCTGAGAAGGGCGTTTTCCTGGACAATCCGGTACATGGAAATGGATTTGGCGATGTGGGCGATCAGGGCTTCATTTTCAAACGGTTTGAGAATAAATGTATATGCCCCTTTTTGCATGGCTTCCACAGCTTTTTCAACACTGCCGAAAGCGGTCATGATGATGACCGGCAGATCCGGATGGATCTCCTTGATTTTTTCCAGCAGATCGATACCGGTCATGCCCGGCATTTTGACATCGGTGAGAACCAGATCGATAACCTGGGATTTCAAGAGATCCAGGGCCTCCATGCCGCTGGCGGCCGTGAAAGAATGATACCCTTCTTCTTCAAGCACTTCGCTTAAAATGAGACGATAATGTTTTTCATCATCAACAATCAGTATGGTTTCCATGGGGGGATTCTCCTAAATCGGCAGCGCAATGTCAACAACGGCACCGGTGGGTTTGCCGTTGGATATGCGGATGGTGCCGTGGTGGGCCTCGATGATATTTTTAACAATACCTAAGCCCAGACCGGTGCCCGTATCTTTGGTGGTGAAAAACGGGGTCCAGATTTTTTCAAGCGTGTCTTCAGCGATACCCGGGCCGTTGTCTGCAAATGAAATGAATACACGTTTGTCATCATAATCGGTCACAATGGTGATGGCACCGTTTTTTCCCACGGACTGGAAACAATTGAGCAGAATGTTTAAAAACGCCTGGTACAGCATGTCCGGATCAGCGGATATGCCGGGCAGATGGTCGTGGAATGCCTTGTGAATGATGATTTCCTGATCCTGGATCTGAGGCGCCAGAAAGGACAGGTTTTTATTTATAATGTCATTGATATCACAGGGGCGTAAATCCGCCTGCCTGGGTCTGGCAAAATCCAGAAAATCGGTGATAATATTATTGAGCCGCTGGGATTCTTCAATGATGATATCCGGAATCGTGGAATGTACTTCCAGCTTGTGCATTTTCTTTTTCATGAGCTGGGCCGAGCTTTTGATAATCCCCAACGGGTTTCTGATTTCATGGGAAACACCGGCCGTCATTTCTCCGATGGCGGACAGATGTGCTGCCTTGCGAAGTTTTTCTTCCAGCCGCAACCTTTCTTCAGCCCGTTCTTCAATGATTGTTTCCCCTTGTTTGACCACAAACCGCAACACAATGAATAAAAGGCCCATGACTCCGGCACACGACGCCACAATCATGCCCTGCAACTTGAACAACTGATGATAGTCATGGGAGATATCCCGAACGATTTCAATGACGCCGATCACCTCTTTTTCCTCGTGTCGGGAAAGCTGCATTTCCTGAACCAGCGGGGCAAAGGTCACAATTTTGGTTTCTTCGGGAAACCAGAACAGCAGTTCCAGAAAACTGCCTTTTTGAATCAATTTGGATGTGGCTTCTTTCTGCATGGCCTGTTCATACATCACCCCGCCGGCATCTTCTCTGCCGACCTGTTCTTTGTCAAAACTGTAACCAATGATGTTGTCGGTGCCGTAAATATTGACCATTTCCACGTGGAAGCTGTGCAGGGTGGAAGTGATTACCGCATCCAGAAGCCGGCTCTGCTCCGGTTCCCGGAGTTTAATCTCGCCGTATTTAAATGCCACGGGTGCGGCAAACCTCAAAAAAATCTGGTGATTCAGATTTTCCACCAGCAAAGAATTGTACTCTTTGCTTTTTTCCAGAAGCAGGTTTCTGACCCAGTGAGCATTGAGCGCGGCAATAAAGACGGTTGCCGCCAGCATGACGATCAGGCTGGCGATGGTAAACGCTTTGACCAGAACAAACGGTCTTTCCTTTTGAAGAAAGGGGGGCGATGAAAACAAATTTTTCACAAGACGTCCTGCAGTCTGTCAATCATTGGATTTTTTTTCCGATTTGACAAAATTATTGGGTTATGTTTATTTCAAGCTTATGAAATATATGATAATACTTGACTTTCAATACATATCATAGCAGATTATAGTGAAAATATCCTGGGTTATCAATATAAAACAAGGAAAGCCCTGAACCATAAAGGAATCTGATATAATGGATGCAAGGACAACAGGGTAATGGGATTTAACAGAAAAGATCATCTTGTGGGGCTGGATATCGGATCTGCCACCATCAAGGCTGCTGAAATACAGATATCCAAAAAAGGTAATGTCCTGAAAAAATTCGGTATGATACCGGTGGCGCCCGGCGCAATTGAGGACGGCCGGATCATGGATATGCCGGAAGTGGCCGATACCATCCGAACCTTGTTTAAATCCTTGAAGATTCGGGAGAAAAAAGTGGCTATTTCCACCGGAGGGCAGTCCGTGGTCATTAAAACCATCAATACAACCAAAGTGCCGGAAAAAGATCTTCAACAGACCATTGTGGCTGAGGCGGAACAGTATATCCCGTATGATATTGAAGATGTGAATACCGATTACCAGATCATGGGAGAAAGTGAATTTTCATCCGAACAGATCAATGTGATGCTGGTGGCCGTGAAAAAAGATCTGGTGGCGGAATACATGGCCTTAACGGACATGGCAGGTCTCAATGCCAGTATCATTGACGTGGATACCTTTGCGTTGCAAAACATTTATGAAACCCTGCCCGGCCTGGATCCGGAAGATCTGACATTGCTGCTGGATGTGGGGGCATCCAAAACATCCCTGAATCTGGTGAAAGACAATATTTCTTTGATGATGCAGGACAATGGCTCAGGCACCTTACAGATCATCGAGGAACTTGCCGCACGGTTTGAAACCGATTTTTCGTCCGCAGAACAAATTTTGCAGGACCCGGTATCGGCAGCACCGGATCCCGAAATTGTGGCCGCCATTTTTCAGGAAGCGGCAGATGTCTGGTGTTCGGAGATTTCAGATGTGGTTCATGCGTTTTTAAGCAATGCCCAGGATGACCGGATCACCAAAATTGTTATCAGCGGGGGTGGTTCATACATTCAACCGTTTCTGGAGCGCCTGGAAACCCAAATGGATGCAAGGGTGTCTATTATCGAACCGTTTGCCGGGCTGGAACTGGATGAAAAAAAGTTTTCGCCGGCATACATATCCCAGGTGGGGCCCCTGGCACCCATTGCTTTAGGGCTTGCCCTGCGCCGGGTGGATGACAAATGATACGCATCAATCTGCTGCCGTTCAGGGTGGCCAGAAAACGGGAAAATATCCGCCAGCAGGTGTCGATATTTCTGTTGTCCGTGATTCTGATGATCGTGGGCCTGACCTGGTATACCCTGGGGATCGATAGGCGTATAACACAAAAAGAAAATGAAATCCAACGGCTGGATGCTGAAATTTCAGTGTATAAAAAAAAGGCGGACCAGGTCAAAGATATTAAAAAACGGTTCAAAATCCTGGAAGACAAATTGAAAATCATTGAAACCCTTCAGTTTAAACGCGATGAACAGCTGCTGTTGATAGAAGATCTCCAGTCGCGCATGATACCGGAACAAATGTGGCTCGAAAGTATCCATGCGGATGAAAGTGCTGTCACCCTGACAGGTATTGCGTTTGATAATCCTACCATTGCCGATTTTATGAAAAAGCTGGAATCTTCGAATCTGTTTCAGGAAATTGATCTGAAACAGACTGTCAGTAAGCGATTTGACGAAAATATGAATTTAAAGGCATTTGAATTGAAATGCCGAAAGCAGCCTTTGGCGCCGGATACCCAAAATAAAGAGGGAAAATAATGGCACAAGAGAAAAAAAATGAAACGCCAAGGTCTTTGATCAGACAAAAAACAGCTGCTTTCTTTGACGGGGTGGGAAAACTGAGCCGCCGGAACCGGTTGTTCATCTGCCTGGGGACACTGGCACTGATCGGCGGGGCGTATTATTATTTTTTTTTCATGCCCAAACAGACGCAGTTGCAACAGGCCGCGCAAACACTTGATGCCCGGACCAGTCAATTGAAAATTGTCAGACAGCAGGCCAGATCTTTAAAAGAATGGGAAGAAAAGATGGCCCGGGTGGAAGAGGCCTTTTATATTGCGACCCGGGCCCTGCCGGATAAAAAGGAAGTGCCGTCTTTGCTGAAAAGTGTTTCCAATGCCGGCAGCAGCGCAGGTCTCACTATTCAGCTGTTTCAGCCGGGCACGCCTGTCACCAGGGATTTTTACAAGGAAATACCCTTATCCATGAAAATGGAAGGCAGTTATCTTCAGATAGCGGATTTCTTTTTTCAGGTGTCAAGGCTGAGTCGGATTGTGAATATCAAAAACATTGACTTGAGGCGGAACAAATCGGCATCTGGATTGATCGATATGACCTGTAATGCCGTGACCTATATGTTTGTGGAAGCGGATGAGGCAGGGAAACAAGACAAAAAAAAGAAAAAAGGCTGATATCAAGGGATAATGAAACACTGGCTAAAAAAATGGATCGGCTGTTTGATCGTGGGAATGTTCCTGCTGGGGGGGGTATGCGAAAATCCGATTGCCCGGGAACATGAAAAAAAGCCGGGAGCGGTACTTTTTCCCATGCCCCAGTCAGCCGGACCCGAAAATAAGGATGAAATCAAAGTCAGCGGACAAAAAGAAGAGATCCGGAATGGAAAATCAATGCCGGAGCAGAACAATTTTGGCCAGGATCCGGTTTTGGACGAATCCGGAGAAACCGACAGTGATATTCAGGGCAACAGCGATCAAGGATATGATGCCAAAAGCCAACTGGATCCGTTTATGCCTTTGATTCAAGAAAGATCCCCTGGGCCGTCCGAAGTCCTTGAACCGGACAAACCCAAACGCATTCTCACGCCTCTGGAAAAGATGTCGTTAAGTCAGATCAGACTGGTAGCCGTGGTGATCGGAGAAAACAAAAAAATCGCCATGGTGGAAGAAGCCACCGGAAAAGGCTATGAAGTCAGAATCGGGACCTATATGGGAAAAAATGGGGGGCAGGTGGTGGATATTCAATCGGACCACATTGTTGTGAAAGAATTGGTGGCGGATTTCAAAGGGATTGTGACCGAGCGTTTTCAGGAATTGAAACTACATAAACCAGACAATGGGGAATAATATGGCTTTTTTTCAGCGTGACACCATGATTGAGCGGGTACTGAACCGGATGCTGATGCTGATACTGGTTCTGGTGCTCGGGGCCGGATGCACATCGTTGAAATCCGGGACACCGGAACCCACCGAGCCCTTGATTCAAAATGACACCCGCAGCAACTACCTTCATAAAGTGACCATGTCAACGTCTGATGATCAGATTGCCATCCATATTAAAACCGAGCAAACGCCGGCCTATACCTCCATCAAACAGGATTTCCCCTTAGGCGTTGCCGTGTATCTGCCGGATACGGTATTTTCACCGGATTTTGTGCAGCCCCGCACGTCTGCGGGCCCGGTGGCAGCCATCCGGTCCGAATACGCGGACCCGGAAAAAACGACCATCCGGCTCGAAATGCTGCTGAATCAGGACCTGACCTATGAGGTGCTGGAAGAAGCAAACGGGTTGCAGGTGGTGCTGTATCTTCCTGATTCCCAAATCAATGCGGCTTCTTTATCGAATCCGGAAATAAACACATCCGCCCAAAATACCCGATTGCCGCAGGTGTCTGCACCGTCAGCCGAACCATCCCCAGCACTGGTGACCGACATTGAATTCAATCCTGATGAAGCCGGTTACGCAGACATACAGGTGACCACGACCGATTCGGTACCCTATGACACGGCCTGGAAAACAGATGATCAGCTGGATCTGATTCTTTACAATGCCCGGATACTGGAACGTTTGCAGCGTCCTTTGCTGACACGATACATGGGTACAGCGGTTGACAGTGTCACCCCGTATCAGAGATCGGTTGATGATACGGATGCAAGAATTGAAATCCGGATCCGGGAAAAAGTTCCCTATCAAGTGGTCCAGGATGAAAATCGGATTTTTCTGCGATTTGATCCTGTTCCTCCGGTATTGTCAGCCGGAGATGCTTTTAATCCGGCTGACATCAAGCAACCTGCTCCGGTCGGTCTGGCAGCGATTAACACAGATCCGCCCGAATATTCCGGAGAAAAGATCAAGCTGGATTTTTTTGACACGGACATTAAAAATGTGTTCCGGATACTTCGGAGTGTCAGTGGATTGAATTTTGCCGTGGACAAGGATGTCCAGGGGAAGGTCACCATGACCCTGGAAAAACCGGTTCCCTGGGACCAGGTGCTGGACCTGGTGTTGAAAATGAACGGACTGGGCAAAAAAATGGAAGGGGATGTGGTACGCATTGCCACCATTCAGACATTGCGGCAGGAAGAAAAGGATGAGCAGGAGGCCATTGATGCTCAGAAAAAAGCCCTGGAGCAGAAAAAAAGCCTGGAACCTCTGATTACAGAATATATTCCCATCAGCTATTCCAATGCCAAAACAGAGATCGAACCGCATATCACTGCCCTGTTGACGCCGGATCGAGGTAATCTTTCCGTGGATCAGCGCAGCAACATGGTCATTGTGACCGATACCCGGGAGAAAGTGGATCAGATCCAGGAAATGATTTACCGTCTGGATACCGTGACCCCCCAGATCATGATTGAAGCCAAAATTGTGGAAGTCACCAAAGAATTTTCCAGGGATATCGGCATCGGCTGGAACCTGACCAATGATCCCGCGATCTCTTCCGGGTTTGTCAATGATATGAATGTGTCCGTGAATACCCCCATCGGCAGCGGCGGGATGAACGGAGATTTTTCGTTTTTCCGGCTTTTTGGTGCCTCTCGACTGGCGTTGAACGCAAAGCTGGCAGCATCCGAGGCAAGAGGAGAGGTAAAAATCGTATCCTCGCCACGCATATTGACCCTGGATAACAAGGAAGCCAGGATAAAACAGGGGTTTGAATATCCGTATCAGGTGGTGGAAGATGATGAGGTTTCCACTGAATTCAAAGAAATTAATCTGGAACTGGTCGTTACCCCTCATGTGACCCCGGATGAACGCATTTCCATGCAGGTCTCTTTGATAAAAAAGGATATTGCTGGAGAAACCAGTTCGGGTGAAGCTTACCTGTCAACGAATGAAGCCAAGACGGAACTGCTCGTGAATGATAATGACACCGTGGTGATCGGTGGTGTTGTCAAAACGACAAAAACCGATAATGACGAAGGCCTTCCTTTTTTGTCCAGCATACCGATCATTGGCAATACACTTTTTGGTAACAATAGTAAGGAAGATAATCGAAATGAACTGCTGATTTTTCTGACCCCGTCCATTGTCCAACTGGAACAAAAACGGAACCCTGCCCGCAGTTCAGATTAATTCAATGCGGACAGACGTCTGGCGGCGGTTTTTTTCAAATTGGAATTTTTTTTGGCATAATGCAGGACATTCTGCCAGGACTGTCTGGCTTCATTTGTCCATCCTTTTGCCTCATAGGCCCGGGCCAGGTCCGCATGCAGAAGCGCGGATTCCGGATACGCCATAAGTCGGGCCGTTAAAAATTCGATGGCATTATTTTCCCGCCCGGTTTCAAGAAACACCAGCGACAGTCCATGGGCCGCCGTCACAAATCCGGGAGACAGATCCAGGGCCTGGGAAAAATAGGTTTCAGCCCGTATGTAATCCTGTTTTTCCAGATAGGCCCTTCCCAGATTGGACAGCGGAAACTGAGGCGTGGGATATAACAGATCCTCAAGAACCTTTTCAAATGCGCTGATGGCCGGATCCCATTTCTTTTGACGCAGATGGGCCGCACCTAAATTGTTCAGCGCTTCCGTGTAATCCGGTTTCAGCGCCAAGGCTTTTTTGAAAACGGGAATGGCCAGGTCATCCCGGTTTTTCCCCATGTAGGCCAGCCCCAGGCTGTTCAAT
>JAIPDL010000087.1 GCA_021737695.1 Desulfotignum sp.
TTCAGCCGGATGCCGTGTTTGCCAGCACCCTGACCCGGGTCAAACAGATACAGGCGCTCAGGAATCAAGGGCTTCGGGTGATTCAGTTTGACAATCCCCCGGATTTTGATACGCTTTGTGACATGCTTCTGGAGTTAGGCGCCTTATTGGGCAGAAAACAGGCGGCCATGGATATTGTTAAAACCGCTGCCGCCAGAGTGGACCTTGTCCGGCAAACGGCCACCACCCTGAAAAAACGAAAAGTGTTTATCCAGATCGGAATCAAACCATTGAAAACAGCGGAACAGGGCACTTTTATCAACAATTATATCGAATTGGCCGGCGGCACCAACATTGCCGGCCAGACCGGATCCGGCATCTTCAGCCGGGAACATGTGCTCAAGGAAAACCCGGATGTGATTTTCGTGGCCACCATGGGTACGGCTACCAAAGCAGGTATTGCCCAGAAAGATGCCTGGATGCAATTTACCGCGTTGAACGCCGTCAAAAACAATGAGGTGCATGTACTGGCCGATGACAGTGTGTTCAGCCCCACACCCCGGACCTTTGCCAAAACCTTGATGCTTTTTTTCTCTCACATCCATCCCAAAGCCGCACAAGACCTGATATCCATGGAAATATTTCATGAATGACACCGGGGCAAAACGCTGGATACTGATCATCGGCAGCCTGTCCGTGCTGCTGACGGCATGTGCCTTAACGGCATTGCGCTTAGGGTCCACCCCGCTGTCTTCGGCCCAGATTTTCGATGCCCTGTTCCATGATCAAGACAGCATAACCGCGAGCATTATCCTGGGCATCCGGCTGCCCCGGGTGATCCTGGCCATTGCCGTGGGCGGGGCGTTGAGTGTCGCAGGCACCCTGCTCCAGGGTCTGTTCAGAAATCCGCTGGTGGAACCTTACACTTTAGGAATATCCGGCGGCGCATCTTTGGGCGTCTGTATCGCCATCCTCATGAATCTTCCAGCCCTGCTGGGGGTGACCGCATATCCTTTGGCCGGATTTGCCGGAGCCGGCATCGTCATTGTCCTGGTATATGGACTGGGGCTGCGCACGGGCCGGCTCCAGCCCAACACCATGCTGCTCATCGGCGTGATGATCAGCTTTGTGTCCTCGTCTCTGGTGATGCTGCTCATGGCCGTGTCGGAACAGGATGATTTAAGCAATATTGTTTTCTGGATCATGGGATCCCTGGACGAGCCCAGCCCCGTCCTGATCCGGCTGGTACTGGCCGGTTCCATTGCAGGGCTTGTCATTGCCCTGTATCACAGCCTGGCCCTCAACGCCATGGTTTTAGGCGATGATGAAGCCGCCCTGCTGGGGATCCATACGGCCCGGACCCGGAAAATTCTGTTTATCACGGCCTCTCTGCTGACAGGGTTGAGCGTATCCGCCGGAGGGATCATCATGTTCGTGGGGCTCATCGTCCCGCATTTCATGCGCATGGTGGCCGGATCAGACCACCGCATTCTCATCATCAGTTCCTTTCTGGGCGGGGCCTGTTTTCTCACGTTCTGTGATATTGTGGCCCGGATGGTAATCGCCCCGCTGGAGCTGCCCGTGGGTGTGATCACCGGCATTATCGGCGGTGTGGTATTCATCTATGTTTTAGGCAAAAAAAAGGTGGCATTATGACCCCCCCTTTTCTGGACATTGCCCGGTTATCCTGCGGGTATGGCAGCCAGGTGGTGCTCAAGGAGATTTCGTTTTCCGTTCAAAAAGGGGATATCGTGACCATTATCGGTCCCAACGGGTGCGGGAAAACCACGCTGTTAAAAACACTGCCCGGTTTGATTCCCGCTTTGGGCGGCCGGGTGAACATGCAGGGGCAGGACATGAAAAAAATGCCCAGAGATTTGCGGGCCAGAACCATTGCCATGGTCATGCAGACCCTGGAAAGCATCCACATGACTGTGGAGGAATATGTGCTCTTAGGCCGGCTACCCCATTTTTCCTCCTGGCAGTTTCTTGAAAACGAGGCAGACCGCGATCTTGCCCGATCTTTTATGGCATTCACCCACATTGATCACTTGAGGCGGTCCCCGTTAAACTGTATCAGCAGCGGGGAACGCCAGCTGGCCGGCATTGCCAAAGCCCTGGTCCAGGAACCCGCCCTTTTGCTCATGGATGAACCCACCTCCCACCTGGACATCTCCCACCAGGCCCAGATCCTGAACCGGGTCAAAACCATGAAAGACCGGCACGGCCTGACCGTTGTCATGGTTCAGCATGACCTGAATCTGGCATCTGAATATTCCGATCAGGTGCTGCTGCTGGACAAGAATACCCACACGGTTTTCAATTACGGCACCCCGGAAACCGTGATCACCCGGGACAATATCCGGGCCGTGTACCACACGGATGTGGTGGTGGCACCCAATCCCCATTCCGGGCGACCGGGCATTTTCATTAAAACCGATTCCCAGGAAAGCATATCCCCATGATTCTTTTGTTCACCCATGGCGGATTTTTAATGTATCCGCTGCTTTTATGCTCTGTCATCGCACTGACATTAATCATTGAACGGTCCATTTTCTGGGCCGCGTCCGGCATTGACCGGGACAGGCCTCTTATGGACCGGGTGCTGGAACTGTCTGCCCAGGAAAACTGGGAGGAAATCCGAAAGGCCACCCAGGGGTCGAAAAACAGTGTGGTCCGGGTTTTGATCAGCGGGATTCTTCACCGGGACTATTCCCCAGTCAAAGCCATGGAATCGGCAGCCGCAGATGAGATCTATAAAATGCGCCGTTTCATGGGCGCTTTGGACACCATTATCACCATTGCCCCGTTGCTGGGCATATTGGGAACCGTGGTGGGGATCATCGAATCCTTTGACATGCTGGGGGCTTCCGGGATCGAAGATCCCATGGCCGTGACCGGCGGGATTGCCAAAGCCCTGATCACCACAGCATCCGGCCTGACCATTGCCATTGTCACCGTGTTTCCCTATAATTTTTTCAATGCCCGGATCGAACGGGCCGCCCAGATCATTGAAAAATATGCCACCAGTTTTGAGATCATGCACGAACGGCAAATGACCCAATTTGATCCCTGCCGGGAAGACACCCATGAAAATTAACCTGCCCGCACCCGGCAAACCCAGAATCGAAATGCTGCCTTTGATTGACATTGTGTTTCTTCTGCTGGTGGTGTTTATTTATTCCATGCTGTCCATGTCCGTCCACCGGGGCCTGTCTGTCACGTTGCCGGAATCATCTGTGGCGGACATAGAAAAGCAAACCCCGGTTTCTGTGACGGTCAAAGGAGAAAACGAGCTTTATGTGGATGATTTGCGGGTTTCTCTGGCAGATCTGTCCCACATGCTGGCATCTGAATCAACCGGCAAAACCACCCCGGGGGTGCTTCTTTTTGCCGAAGAATCCGTGTCATACCAGACCCTGTTCACGGTGTTAGACCAGATCACCCTGGCCGGGATTCATGATATATCCCTTCAGGCAAAACTGAAAAAATAGATGCGGCGGATCTTTATTTCAGCACTGGCGGCGATGTTGATTCATGGGGCCGTGCTTGTTTTTTTTCCTTTTTTCTCCGCGTTTTTGGTCCCGGTTTCTCAAAAAGACACCGGCATTGCCATCCAGATCACCCATGTTTTACCGAAACCCGAAAAAAAACCCATCCCTGTGCCGGAACCTGACACACAGCTCACACCCCAACCTGAAAAAAAACAGCCGTCCAAGCCTGAAAAAGCCCCCTTGCCTGTGCCTGACATAGAAAAAAAACCGCCGCCGCCCCCCCCCAAAGAGCCGGTGCCAACTGAAATCGTGCCCCGAAAAGATCTTTTGCCCAAAAAAGACGATTTGACACTGACCCCTCCGAAACCAAAAGTTCCGGCACCTGAGCCGGACGTGCCCCCCCCCGTGCCGCCGGACCCGGAACCTGATGTGTCACGGGTTGAAACCACCGGTCACACCGCTCAGAAAATGCCGGATCAGGATCTTTCCGATGTCATGGATGCAGCAGAACCCTTTCCAAAAACGGCCGCACCGGTTTTTGAACAATCAGCTGCACCGGAAGTCCGGAAACAAGCCGTGCCGCTTTACAAGGAAAACCCCCGGCCCCGGTACCCCAGGATCGCCCGGCGCCGGGGACATACGGGCACGGTCATGCTCATGGTGTTTGTCAACAAGACCGGTGAGGCGGAAAAACTGCGCATTTTTGAATCCAGCGGATATGACAGCCTGGATCACGCGGCTGAAACAGCCGTGGCTGACTGGCGGTTTGAACCGGGAACATCCAACGGGGTTCCCACGGGCATGTGGGTGAAAATTCCGATCACCTTTGAATTAAAACATTAACCCGACACCCTTGGGTTTCAACGTCTTTAGGACCGGCGCACGGGAATCCCTCGCCCTGCCAGATGCGCCTTGACTTGAGGAATGGGCACTTCTTTTCGGTGAAAAATCCCGGCTGCCAGGGCCGCATCCGCCCCGGTTTCTGTGAACACCTCTGAAAAATGCGCCGGGCTGCCAGCCCCGGAAGAAGCGATCACCGGAATGGTCACGGCCTGTTTTACAGCCTGGATCAATTCCAGATCAAACCCTGATTGGGTGCCGTCCCGGTCAATGCAGTTGAGCAGAATCTCACCGGCCCCCAGGGCTTCACAGGCTTTTGCCAGGATCACGGCATCCAGATCCACGGCCGTTCGTCCCCCCTGGACCGTGCACTGGTACCAGCAGAACGCTTCTCCCTGGGGCCCGGGAATCCGGGTCTGGATCACATGGTGACCGCCGGCATGGGTTGGGGAAACCACATACACCCGTCTGGGGTCGATGGAGATCACCACGGCCTGGGCCCCATACACCCGGGAAATCTGCTCGATGGCGCTTTTTCCGGTTTTTTTGCCCGTATCCACAAAGGCTTTGGCAATGTGCACGGCATCACTGCCGATGGAGATCTTGTCGGCCCCGGATCTGAAATACCGGTCCGCCACTTCCAGGGCGGTGTAATGCCGGCCCTCGGCATCGGTATAATCCTTGATCCCGCCGCCGATGGTCAACGGCACAAATACGTTTGTCGAGGTCTGTTCCAGCACCGTGATCATGGGCAGGTCCGCCAGGGGAAAATCCCGGAATCCGGTAATGTTCAAAAACGTGATCTCATCCGCCCCTTCCTCGTAATACCGCCTTGCCAGATCCACGGGCTTGCCTAAATTCCGGACACTTCCTTTGTCCGCAGATCCGGCCTTTTCCCGGACATCATACTGGTCTCCTTTGGTCACCACCAGATCCCCCTGGTCATTGGACCGCACATCCAGGCACGCAATGATCCGTTTGGCCAGGCCTTTGCCCGGAATATCCACCCGGCCGGCCGGCGTGAAGTCCGTCAGTCTGATGAAATTTTCCAGGAGCTGCATCCCGTGTTTCCCGCTTTTTTCCGGGTGAAACTGGGTCCCGATGATATTGCCCTGCTGGATGGCACTGGCAAATTCATAGTCATAGGTGGTGGTGGTCAAAACCACGGACGGGTCATGGGGCACCAGGTGAAAGGAATGCACAAAATAGAACCGGGCATCCGGACCGATCCCGCCCATCAGCGGGGAATCCTGTTTAAGATGAATCCCGTTCCATCCCATGTGGGGCACGGACAGTCTGGTTTTAAACCGCTCCACCCGGCCTGAGAAAAACCCGATGGATTCATTGTTGGAAAGATCTTCTTCACTGCCCTGGAACAGGGCCTGCATACCTAAACAGATGCCGAAAAACGGCCGGTTGGATGCCAGATATTCCCGCAGCGGCGCCATATAGCCCTTGCGGTTGAGCACCTCGATCATGTTTTCATAATTGCCCACTCCGGGAAAAATGATCTTTTCCGCGGATAAAATATCTTCAGGAGACGTCACCGTGGTCAGGGTGCCCCCCAGTTTTTCCACGGCATTTCTCACGCTGCGGACATTGCCAGCCCCGTAATCCAGTAAGGTTATCATTATTTGTTCTGCCTGTTTAAAAGTTGATGCTGCCCGGAGTTCTGGGAAACGGAATCACATCCCGGATATTTTTGATCCCTGTGATCATCATCAGAAACCGCTCGAACCCTAAGCCGAACCCGGCGTGGGGCACGGATCCATACCGTCTGGAATCCAGGTACCACCAATAGGGTTCCTTGTCCATACCCATCTCTTCCATGCGGGATTCCAGGACATCCAGGCGTTCTTCTCTCTGGCTGCCGCCGATGAGCTCCCCGATGCCGGGGACCAGCAGATCCACGGCCGCCACCGTGGTGTTGTCATCGTTGATCCGCATATAAAACGGCTTGATGGTTTTGGGATAATCATACAGAAACACCGGTTTTTTGACATATTCTTCCGCCAGGAACCGTTCATGTTCGGACTGGAGATCAATACCAAATTCAACAGGATATTCAAATTTTTTACCGGATTTTTCAAGAATTTGTATGGCCTCCGTGTAGGACATGCGCTCAAAGGTTTTGCTGGTAAGAATTTCCAGCTGTTTGGGCAGGCCCTTGTCCACAAACTTGAAAAACAGCGCCAGATCCTGATCACAGGCATCCAGGGCATGGGACACCAGATATTTCACCAGTTCCTCCCCATGATCCATGTTGCCGGAAAGATCGCAGAACGCCATTTCCGGCTCCAGCATCCAGAATTCCGCCACATGCCGGCTGGTATTGGAATTTTCCGCCCGGAACGTGGGCCCGAACGTATATACATCTCCCAGGGCCAAAGCAAACATTTCCGCGGACAACTGTCCGGACACGGTCAGATTGGATTCCTGGCCGAAAAAATCCTTTGAAAAATCCAGTTTCCCCTGTTTTGCCACCTGTGCCGGATCCAGGCTGGTGACCCGGAACATCTCGCCGGCCCCTTCACAGTCCGACCCCGTAATCACGGGCGAGGTCAGGTAATAAAACCCTTTTTCCCGGTAAAACCGGTGAATTGCCTGGACCATTTCAGACCGGATCCGAAACGCAGCCCCGTATTTGTTGGTTCTGGGCCGCAGATGGGCTATGGTGCGCAAAAATTCATCCGTGTGCCGCTTTTTCTGCAATGGATAGGTGTCCGGCGCCAGACTGATGACCTCAACCCCGGTCGCCTGGATTTCCCATTTCTGCCCCTTGCCCGGAGACGGCACCAGCGCCCCTGTCACGGCCACGGCCGACCCTGTGGTGATCCCCTGAATATCGGTGTAATTGCTCAATTGACTGTCTGCCACCACCTGAATATTTTCAAGACAGGACCCGTCATTGATTTCCATGAAGGAAAATCCTTTGGCATCCCGGCGGGTTCTCACCCACCCTTTGATCAGTACCTGTCCCGGAGAGGTGTCATATTCTGTCAACCGGTTGATTTTTATTCTTTTCATTGCCTTATCCCGGAAAAAATAATATATTAATAAATTTGAATCATTTATCTTAAACAAAGAAAGCCGATTGGTTTTAATTCCAGTATCATGCATAAACAAAATTATCAAGACATCCTTGGCTTAGTCCAGACACCGACCCGATATGCCGGCAATGAAATCAACGCGATAAAAAAAGACCATCGTCAGGTGGATCTGACGTTTGCCCTGGTGTTTCCGGATCTGTATGAAATCGGCACCTCCCATTTCGGACTTCAGATTCTGTACTCCATTTTAAACCGGGAGCCCGACATTGCCGCAGAACGGTTTTTTGCACCGGCCCCGGACATGGAAGCGTTGATGAAGCACAAACAGATTCCCTGCCTGTCCATGGAATCCCGAACCCCATTGTCTGAATTCGATATCATCGGTGTCAGCCTGCTGTACGAGCTCAATTTCACCAACATCCTGACCCTGTTTTCTTTATCCGAAATCCCGTTTGCGGCCCGGGAAAGAGATGATGCGTTTCCGCTGGTCATCGGTGGCGGGCCCTGTGCGTTCAACCCGGAACCCCTGGCTGATTTTTTCGATGCGTTTGTGATCGGAGACGGGGAAGAAGTGGTCCTGGAAATCTCCAGGATCGTGATCCGGTTCAAAAAACAGGGGGACGGCAAAAAAACCACCCTGCTCAAAGAACTGTCTGCCGTTTCCGGGGTGTATGTGCCGCAGTTTTTCAATGCATCCTTTGATGAAAACGGCTGCCAGACGGTTTCCGCGGTTTATGATGATTACACCGTGGTTAAACGGGCGTTTCTGCCGGAACTGACCATGGATAATTTTCCCGCCGCCCCCATTGTTCCATTTGGCAAACCCGTGCATGACCGGCTTCGCCTGGAGATTGCCCGGGGCTGTACCCGGGGGTGCCGGTTCTGTCAGGCCGGTATGATTTACCGCCCGGTCCGGGAGCGGTCTTTAAATGATCTGGTTGAGATCACCCACGCGTCTTTGGCCGCCACGGGATATTCCGATATCTCGCTGTTGTCTTTGAGCACGGGAGATTATTCCTCTCTGGCTGAACTCATGGCCCGGCTGATGGCCATCAGCCACAACCAGTGCAATGCCATCTCTTTGCCCTCCATCCGGGCGGAACGCCTCACCCCGGAACTGATGAATCTGATCAAAACCGTGCGCAAAACCGGGTTCACCATTGCCCCGGAAGCCGGTACCCAAAGGCTCAGAAATATTATCAACAAAAACCTCACCCAAGAAAACATCACCGACACAGTGAAAAACGCGTTTGAGCTGGGATGGAAACATATCAAGCTGTATTTCATGATGGGCCTGCCTTTTGAAGAATCTGCCGACATCCAGGGTATCTGTGATCTGTCCCGGCACCTGGCCGCCACCTGTGCCAAAGGGAAACAGGCGATCAATGTCAATGTCACCCCGTTTATTCCCAAACCCCACACCCCGTTCCAGCGGCACCCCCAGCTCACTTTGGAAGCCACCCGGGAACGGCTGGGATATCTGAAAAAAAACATGTCCCACCCCAAAACCAATCTCAAATGGCAGGATCCATTAATGAGCCTGGTGGAAGGGGTATTTTCCCGGGGGGACCGGCGGCTGTCCGGCCTGCTGACGGCTGCGTTTGAAAACGGATGCCGCCTGGACGGATGGAACGATTATTTTGATTTTGACAAATGGCAGAAAGCCTTTGATCAGACCGGGCTCGATCCGGATTTTTACACCTCCCGGGCCCGGACACTGACAGAACCCCTGCCCTGGGATCACATTGATGCAGGCATATCAAAAGGGTTCCTGGAAAAGGAATGGAAAAACGCGGTCAACCAGGCCACCACACCGGACTGCCGGGATCACGACTGCACGGGATGCGGGGTCTGTGATTTCAAGCAGATCCGGCCGATTCTCCATCAAACCCCAGACAGCCCGTCCCCGTCCAGCATTCAGACAGCGGCTCCGTCCGCTTTGCCGGACAGCGCGTTTGTCCGGTACCGGATACGATTTTCAAAACTGGACGACGCCCGGTTTTTCGGACACCTGGAACTGGCGACCATTGTTCAGCGGGCCGTGAAAAGAGCCGGGCTGACCGTCAAATATTCCAAAGGTTTTAACCCGGCCATGCGACTTGCGTTTGACAATGCCCTGCCCGTGGGCATGGAAAGTGAAGAAGAATTTTTTACCATTTTTCTGGACCGGACCCTGTCTGCCATGGCCATTCAAAAAAAATTGAACCAACAACTGCCCGCCGGTCTCACGGTCATCGACTGTTACCTGGCCGGGAAAAAACAGCCTGATCCGCCCGGTATCTGTGTTTATCAGGTGCAACTGCCGGCCGAAACCCTGAAAAAAAACACGGTGGACGAATTTCTGGCACAAGACACATTCATGGTTGAAGATCTCACCAAAAAAGGCAAAATCCGAAAAACCGATTTGCGGCAGGCCGTGGCAGACATCGCCTGGCAGGGATCTGATATCCTTGAAATAACCCTGCGGCCCTTTGACGGCAGACATTTGCGGCCGACCGCTGTTTTAACACAATGCTTTGGTTTGTCAAACCCGGTCATCGGTGGCACACGGATCAAAAAACTCAGACAAGGATAATGCATGCTTAAAGAACTGGTCGTAAATTGTGCCCCCCATGAAACCCGGGTGGCGCTGCTGGAAAACGGCACCATTGTGGAAGTATTTATTGAAAGAGAAGACGAGACCAGCATTGCCGGAAATATCTACAAAGGCCGGGTACAGCGGGTATTGCCCGGCATGCAGGCCGCGTTTGTGGATATCGGTTTTGAACAGGCCGCCTTTATTTATGTGGACGATGTTCTGGACACGGAAAGCCACAAAATGTTCACCAAATTCGAGCAGGACCAGGATCTGGAAACGGACAACGATCCAGAGGATGAAGACGGGCTGTCCATGGACAAGCAGACCTGGAAACCCGCCCCCAGTTCCGATAATATCATCGAAGACCTGCTTTTCGAAGGCCAGGAAATCCTGGTTCAGGTGTCCAAGTCCGCCATCGGTTCCAAAGGCCCCCGGGTCACGACCCATATCTCTCTGGCCGGCCGGTATATGGTGCTCATGCCCACGGTGGATCATATCGGTATTTCCAAACGCATTGAAACCGAGGCGGAAAGAACCCGGTTGCGGGAACTTTTGCTCTCCATCCGGAAAAACAGTTTCGGTTATATTTTACGAACCCAGTCATTGGGCGTGACCGCGGATACCATCAAAAAAGAAAAGGAATTTCTCACCAAAACCTGGGAAGAAATTCAGAACAAAAATCAAATCACCTCTGCGCCTTCCCTGGTCTACAAAGACCTGACCGTTACGTTCAGGGCGGTTCGGGATCTTCTGGCCAACGAGGCGGACAAGCTGATCATTGACTCTCCCGTGGAGTATGAAAGGGTCCAGCAGTTTCTCCGGAAGCTGCTGCCGGATGTGAACTTAAGTGTGGTGCTTTACCAGGGCCGGGAACCGATTTTTGAAGCCTACAATATCGAAGGTGATGTGGCCCGGGCCCTGAAAAAAAAGGTGTGGCTCAAATCCGGCGGATATATTGTCATCGAGCAGACCGAAGCCCTGGTGGCCATTGATGTCAACACGGGAAGGTATGTCGGCAAACACAACTTTGATGAAACCATTTTAAAAACCAATCTGGAAGCGGTCAAGGAGATTGCCTATCAGACCCGGCTGCGCAACATCGGCGGTATCATCATCATTGATTTCATTGACATGAAAAAAGAGTCCCATAAAGAAAAAGTGATGACGTTGCTCACCGAGGCCATGAAAAAAGACAAAAGCCAGACCAATATTCTGCCTTTGACTGAACTGGGACTGGTTCAGATGACCCGCAAGCGGACCCGGCGCAACCTGACCCGGACCCTTTGCGAGCCCTGTTTTTATTGCAACGGCACGGGTCATCTGCTGTCAAAAAAATCGATCTGCCACAAAATTTACCGGGATCTGGTGTCCGAAGCCGGTGATATCATGGGCAACCGGTTCACGGTCAAGGTCCATCCGGACATTGCCCAGCTGCTCCATGGACAGGAAAAACATCTGATCGCTGCCCTGGAAACCCAGTTCTCCAAACCCATTGCCATTTATCCGGAACCCCACTATCACCTGGAGGAATATCATATTTTTGAATCCCTGGTGAAATGATGATTCCATAGTTGACTTTTTGGCCTAAAAAAAATATTATATCGTGTTTATGATGATTAGTTGAAAAACCCCAGGCGATAATCAAATTCAGTTAAGGATGTAAATTTTATGAAACGTACATTTCAGCCAAGCAACCGGAAAAGAACCAGAAAACATGGATTTCTCAAAAGAATGTCCACCCCGGGCGGTAAAAGGGTCATTCGAGCCAGACGGGCCAAAGGCAGAAAAAGACTGGCATTGTAAAACGTGACGGATTGAAGGAATTTTCGTTACCCAAAGAGTTTCGGCTCAGAAAACGGGCCGAATATGTGACGCTTTCGAAACAAGGGAAACCGATATACTCGGATTATTTTTTAGCCATTGTCTGTGACCGGTCGAACCAGCACAACCGAATCGGCATTACCGTATCAAAAAAAGTGGGGAATGCAGTAGCGCGCAACAGGATCAAACGACTTATCAGAGAATATTTCAGACACAGGAAACATTCGATCCCGGGAACCAGGGACATAAATATCATTGCAAGAAAGGGTCTGACTTCGCTATCCAACAGGCAGATAATTGAGAACCTTGATAAACTTTTTACAAAAATAGCACTGGCAAAATAAATGATCACACAGCTATTGTTAATATTGATTAAATTTTATCAATTTTTTATATCACCGCTGACAGGAACAAACTGCCGATTTTATCCGACCTGTTCGGCCTATGCGGTTGAGGCAGTTCAGAAATACGGCTCCCGCAAGGGCGGCTGGCTGGCGGTAAAACGGATATTGCGTTGTCATCCATTTCATGCAGGGGGATTTGATCCGGTTCCATAATTGATCCATGCGCCCGACTGCTTCCTCTTCCTTGTAGACATTTGTTTGAAAAATAATTTCAAACTGAGGAGAGAAAATGGATGAACAAAAACGATTGTTGTTAGCGGTGTTACTGTCAGTGGTGGTCCTTGTGGGCTATCAGTTCTTTTTTGTCACCCCGCCTGACCCCAATCTTCCCCAGACGACCCGGGAATCCCGGGAATCCGTCCCGTCAACGGACCCGTCATCCGATGACTCCCGTTCCACCGTGACCGACTATACACCTGTGGAACGGAAATCTTCGGCTTTTTCCGACCGGACTGAGCCGACGGATTTCAGGACTATCACCGTGTCAACCCCTTTGTATGACATGGCCATATCCGAACATCTGGCAGCCGTCACCAGCCAGCTGCTAAAACAATACAAAGCCACTAACGGATCCTCTTCCGACCAGAAACAGATGGTGGATCCCCGGCTACCCCGGGGGACCCTGATCACGGGCACCCGGAGCGGCATTATAGAAGGGTTTGAAAATGCGGTTTTCACCGCTGACACGGATATGTCGGCCCTGAACCTGACCCAGGGAAGCCAGACCCTGACATTTTCATGGACCAGCCCCAGTGGCATCCGTGTTCAAAAAATCTACACATTTCAAGCGGATTCCTATCTGATCGACTGTGATATCGTGATTCAGAACGGGTCGGATATGCCAGTGACAGATCTTCTGGAGATCACCACCCCCGGCATTTTTGACGACGAAACCAAAAAACGGTCCCGGTTCGCTTTCCAAGGCCCGGTGGCCTATATCAACGACGAATACATGACCATCAAACCCAAGAACATTGAAGAACAGGACACATTCAACGGCGATATCCACTGGACCGGATATACGGACCGGTATTTTCTGACCGCAGTCCTGCCCCGGGCCGAAGGAGAAGGCCATCTTAAGCTGTTTTATGACAATGATCTGGCCCAGAGCCGGCTGGTATGGCAGATGGACCGAATCGATCCGGGCCAGCAGGGGGAATTTCCGTTCACCTTCTATTTAGGGCCCAAAAGCTACAAAGTGCTGAGTCAATATGACAACACACTGAAAAAAGCGATTAATTTCGGTTTTTTCGATATTCTTGCCAAACCGCTGCTCATCACCATGAATTTTATTCATGACATTATTCCCAACTACGGGGTGGCCATCATCCTGTTGACCGTGCTGATCAAGCTCATTTTCTGGCCTTTGGGCACCAAAAGCTACAAATCCATGAATGAGATGAAAAAAGTCCAGCCGTTGATGATGAAAATCCGGGAGAAATACAAAGACGACAAACAGCGGATGAATCAGGAAGTCATGGGGCTGTACAAAACATACAAAGTCAATCCCGCCTCGGGATGCCTGCCTCTGCTGGTTCAGATGCCGATTTTCTTTGCGTTGTACCGGATGCTTTACCAGGCCATTGAACTGCGCCATGCCCCGTTTGTGGGATGGATTCAGGACTTGTCCGGGCCGGACCGGCTGTTTCATTTTGATTTTGCCATTCCGCTGATGGAAGCGCCTTACGGGATTCCCGTCCTGACGTTGATCATGGGGGCTTCCTTTCTGCTCCAGCAAAAAATGACACCCACAGCCGGTGATCCCATGCAGGCAAAAATGATGATGCTCATGCCCATTTTCATGACCGTGCTGTTTATCAATTTTCCATCCGGACTGGTCCTGTACATGCTGGTGAACAACATTATCTCCATGGGTCAACAGTATTACACCCAAAAGAAATTTTCCAAATAGCAGGAGGTCATTCATGAAAAAAACTCAGGAATTCAGCGGAAAAGACGTCGATACGGCCGTCAAAACCGCCTGTGACACCCTTTCCATTTCCAAAAAAGAGCTTAAATATGATGTCATTTCCACGGGTGCATCCGGCATATTCGGAATTGTGGGGCGAAAAGATGCCGTGATCAAAGTGATTCTCCCCCAGAACAGCGCGGACTCATCTGAAAAAGAACTGGAAGGTATCCGCTCCATGGTGGATGAGGCCTTTGGACAGGAAACCCGGGTCAGTCCCCCGCCTTCCAAGGAAAAATCAAGTGCCGCCGGCAGTGAAACCCCGGTGAAGCCACCGCCTCCGCCGGCCCGGAACAAACCGGCACCCCTTCCGAAAAAACAGGAGCAGCCCCGACCGGTTGAATCAACACCCAAGCGTTCAACCGATCATCCGGCACCCGCTTCAGAAGAACCGGCGGCTCCGGCTTCGGCACCTGCTTCCCAGGCAACGGAACCGGCACCTGAAAAGGAAACCGCATCGCCGGAACCGCCGCCTGTGGTGGATGTCACCCAGGAATCCATTGATCTGGGCCTGGAAACCCTGCAAAAAATGGCAAATTTGATCACGGATGATGCCACCGTGGAAGCCCAGACCCACCGGGATCATCTCACGTTGAAAATAACCGGGGGCAACGCCGGTATTCTGATCGGCAGAAAAGGCCAGACCCTGGATGCCATGCAGTTTCTCACCGACAAGATCATCAACCGGAAAAGCGAGGCCCGGGTCCGGGTCAAAGTGGATGTGGAAGGGTATATTGAAACCCGGAAATCCAACCTGCGGCACCTGGCCATAAAAATGGCGGAAAAAGCCAAAAAAACCGGTAAACCCGCCACCATCAACCAGATGAGTGCCCAGGACCGCAGAATCGTTCATCTGGCACTCAAAGACGACAACCGGGTCCGCACCCAGAGCATGGGAGACGGCTATTACCGGCGGCTGGTAATTTTTCCCAAAAAAAAGAATTCATTTGCCGGCAAAAAGAGATTCAAAAGATAGGTATCCATGAATGACACCATTGCCGCAATCGCAACGCCTTTTGGCAGCGGTGGCATCGGCGTTATCCGGATGTCCGGTCCCGATGCCATGGCCATTGCGGCCCAGTTTTTTTCCAGAACCCGGACAGGTCCCCCTTTTACCGGAAATCTGAAAACCCATCAGGTCTATCATGGATATTTTCTGGACAACGGGGAAGTCATTGATGAGGTGTTGCTCATTCCCATGCGCGGGCCTAAGTCCTATACGGCTGAAGATGTGGTGGAAATCCAGGCCCATTCCGGCACCGTGGTTCTTAAACAGATTCTGGAATGTCTGCTGTCCGGCGGGGCCCGCCTGGCAGATCCCGGTGAGTTCACCCGGCGTGCTTTTTTAAATCAGCGCATTGACCTGACCCAGGCGGAAGCCGTGGCAGACATCATCAACGCCCGGTCCACCGCAGCCCTGAAATTTGCTGCGGCCCAGAATACAGGGGCGCTGAAACACCAGATTCAGGAAATGCGAAACCAGTTGATCCAGGTGCTGTCCCAGGTGGAAGTGAGCATTGATTTTCCGGATGATGCGCCCCGGGAAAATGACCCATCCCAAAGAATGGCTGACATTGATTTCGTCATGGACCGGTGCCGGGAATTCATCCGTCAGCATGAAGAGGCCTGTTTTCTCAAAGAAGGGATTTGTCTGGCCATCTGCGGCAAACCCAATGTGGGAAAATCCAGTCTCATGAACCGGCTGCTGTCCAGGGAAAAATCCATTGTCACGGCCCTTCCCGGCACCACCCGGGACCCCATCCAGGAAGCCATGACCATGAACGGAATCCCATTTGTGGTCACAGACACGGCCGGCATTCATGACACGGATGACCTGGTGGAAATCATCGGCATTGAACGGGCCAAAGATCATATCCGGGAGGCGGATCTGGTATTGTTCATGGTGGAACCCGGAACGGCCCTGTCTGAAATGGAATTTAAAAAAATGGTGCCCCTGGATAAACGCATGCTTGTGGTTGTCAACAAAATCGATCTGACCCGGGACACGAACGGGCAGGCCAAACCCGGTGGACCCGGGCTGCCTGAACTGCCGGAAATCTGCGATCAGATCCCCAGGATTCACATTTCCGCGCTTCACAACCAGGGGATTCGACCACTCAAGGACAAGATCATGCAGCTTTGCATCGGCGACCTGACCATGGATGGATCGGCCGTGATTCCCAACCTCCGGCACAAAACCGCGTTAACAAAAGCACTTTCTTTTCTTGAATCTGCAAAACAGGGCCTGTTGACCGGGCAGCCGGAAGAGACCCTGGCCATTGATTTGAAAAACAGCATTGACCTGCTGGGCAGCATTACCGGAGAAACCACATCAATCGATATACTGGATACGATTTTTAACAATTTCTGTATCGGAAAATAAAGGATTACACCCATGACACTGGATCTGAAAAAACATTTTACCCAATATGAAGCCCTGGTTCAGGTGGTGGACGGGATATTTGACCGGGTGAAACAGGAATTTCCCAAAGAAGTGTTCTGCCGGGAAAAATGCAGCGACTGCTGTTACGCCATTTTTGACATGCCCCTGATCGAAGCCCTTTACCTGAAATCCAAATTTCTGGAAA
>JAIPDL010000088.1 GCA_021737695.1 Desulfotignum sp.
GGGCGGATCAGGTGTTTGATCTGTTTCACACAGACCTGAACCAAGATCCGGTAAAATCGATGGAAAAAATTTATGCACACTTTGATATCCCTTTCAGCCGAACAGTCCAGAAGAGGATGCAGATCTGGCTGCAAGACAATCCCCGTTCCAAATTCGGCAGCCACTTCTGCAATGCAGCTGAACTGGGACTAAACCCGGACCTGGAAAAAGAGCGGTTCCATTTTTACCTCGACCGGTTTAACCTGACAGAAGGTGAATCATGATCAAAAAACGGATTACAAAACCAGAGCCGGCCTGCGTTTTCTTTGCGTTCAGTCGGTAAGCGGAAACAAGACGACATCGACACAATGCATGAATGCTCCGGACAGAAGCCGCAGCACTATTGGTACTATTTTCTGTGTCTGCTGACTGAAATCGATGCAATCACCTGAACGATCACCTGCCTTGGCTGATTTTTTTGCTCCGGTATCGAAGCACCCATTGTAACAAAGCCTGCAACAAAAAAAGCAGCGCCAGAACATGGAATCCGGTAAAGCCCCGGGCCGCTTCTCCGAACATCCCCAGGGCTGCCGGGCCTATAAAGAAACCGATTCCCCAGAACAGATAGAACGCGCCGGATATAGTGCCTTTCAAAGAATCCGCCACAACATTGTTCAGCCATGACAGGGCGGACACGCAGAACACGCCCAGCCCGAAACTGGCTAAAAAAAGCCAGGGGTAAATCCCCCACCCGGCCCTGCCCGGAAACATCCCAAGGCCCGCAGTGATCATGAACAGCCCCAGGATCATGGTCTTGGTCCGCCCATGCCGGTCGGATACGGGGCCCGTAATGATCTGGGACAGGCTGATGCCGATATAAAACAGGGTGAAAAACCCGCCAATCTGGGCCTGTGTAAATCCTTTTTCCTGGATCAGAAAACCGGGAAGCACGGTCAGGGAAATCCCGTATCCGGCCCCATACAGAATAATGCCCGAGAACACGGCCAGGATACCCGGATAGGCAAGGATCTTTTTAAGCCCGCCGGTATCCAGGGCCGTCTCAACCCCGCTTCCTTCTGCCCGGGGATCTTTGACCGTCACAAAAATAAGAAAAGCCCCCAGGAGCCCTGACAGGGCAAACAGCACAAAAGGTTCATTTTTCACCCACACCCCGGCCATCAGAATTCCGAAGCCGCTGCCAAGGGTGAGTCCCAGATGGAGCGATGCATTGTAGGCCCCGATCATTTTTCCCTTGGCTGCGGGATACAGCATGGACAAAAGGGCCGGTGCCAGTGCCCACAAGGGAGCTTCACCGATTCCCTGGAGCAGCCTTCCAAAAAAGATCATCGCCTGGGTCTGTGAAAAACAGTATATGAGCCCGGAAGCCGAACAGATCAGGTACCCGGCCACCAGAAAACGCCGGCACCCATACCGGTCAGACAAACGCCCTGTGGGAAACTGGAGCAATACAAACGGGACGGCAAACGCAGAGGCCAGATAGCCGACGGTCTTTAACGACCCGGTAAAGGTGATGATTTTCTGGGGCAGCAGCGGGACGATCATCCCGACCCCGAACATGAACAAAAATACTGACAGATTCAACCCAATGATGGATATCCGTTTTTTCATAATAATTCCGCCTATGATTTATGCCCCCCACGCTTGCGCAGAAAAGATGCCGCAAAAATGCACAACTCCGGCTTCTTCCTGAACAAAAATCAAGGGGACCTAATTTTATGATGCCACGTGATTACCTGACAGCAGATCAGCTGTTACAGGGGGGCGGCGGCGGCAGAATCAGTTGAAAAAACATTCGTAAACTCCTGTTGGTTGATGGATCAAACAACTCTACATAACAGCATCCCTGGACATTGTAAATCAATTTTAGATCAGACTATCGGTAAACGGAGTCAGAAACACGGTTCCCAGATATCCAAGCATGATGAATGGAACAACAAAACAGTTCGGCTATTCAATAATTGAAAATAACTCCGTTTTGCGGTATTCTATTCAAAAAAAACAAGGATGTGAAAGAGGTCCGCGCTAAATATGGTCTGCCGGAATGAGTATCCATTGGACAGATACGGCGAAAAAACATATAGAGGCCATTGAGCAAAATATCAACCAATATAGGAGAATTTGAGATGCTGCTGGAATACATACAGGCTGCGCTTCGGCGCGCAAAGTACGAAATTCTGCCGGACGACGGCAGCTACTATGGAGAGATCATTGAATGCGCCGGCGTCTACGCAAATTCAAAAACCCTGGAAGAGTGCAGGGAAGAACTCCGGGAAGTGCTCGAAGAATGGGTTTTGTTTCGGGTTCATAAGAATCTTCAATTACCAACAATTGATGGGATTGCACTTACAGTCAAGGAAGTGGTCTGATGCCACCCTTTGGACCCATCAAATAAAAGATCTCGTCAGATATTTCGCCAAGTTGGGATTTGAAGGTCCTTACTCGGGCGGGAAACATCAGTTCATGATCAAGGGCCACGTCACCATCCGCATACCCAATCCTCATAAGACCGACATCGGCAAAGAACTCCTGCGCAGAATTTTGCACCAAACAGGAATCAGCAGGGACGTCTGGGAGGAACTGTAGAAAAATGAGAGTGAAATATTGAAATGTCAGGACAGTCAGATTGCTTCTTTCCACCAAATCCCTTTACCCGCAAGGGATACCGGCATCTTTCATTTGATGATTGTCGGAAATACAAATTTTTGTATTTCTGACAATCCTGTTTTCCCCAACCACCTGAACAGGCTGAAAATGCCCGATATATAGGCTTCTCCAGCATCAACCGATCATATTCCCTGTTTTTTATTGACCGACAAAATGGACCCTGCCATGTGTGGATAGAAAATATCGGTGGGGGCTCTTGCATCAGCCCTTTGAGAAAACCGCTGAGACCCTTTGGACACAAGAGATTTGGGATATTTTGTTACCGGATCTGTTTTTTAAATTACCAGAAATGCAAAAATTTGCATTTCTGGTAATTGTATTCACCCGAGAGACTGAAAGGGCCGTAAATTGGGGACATCCGTTTGTGACAGCACCGATTATCCGGCCCATTCAATCAACCATCAAATCATCAACAAACTCAGATACTGGACTGGTTCCGGTAACCAGCAATTGATCTCTCGCCCAGTCATTATCCTTGCTGCAGCAATCGATCTTTCATGCTTTTCCGTTCAATCAGTATCTTTTTGACGGCTACTTCCGTGATATGTGGCTCCTTGTTGATAAACATATGTTTCAAAGCTTCATCACATGCCCGGCCGATTTCTGCATAACTCAATCCTTCTGCCGGACCAGCCAGACTCTGCCAGGATATCTCTGCAGCAGAAGGGGATAATCTCGCTTTTAAAAGTACTGCGATGTTTGGTTTATCCGGCAGGGAATAGTACAGCACATCATCAAATCTTCGGAAAAGAGCAGGGTCAAGAATGCCGGGGTGATTGGTTGCGGCAATAATCAGGCTGTGGGATTGATCCTGCTCGATCATCATCAGAAAGCTGTTCAGAATCCGCCGGATTTCTCCCACATCGTTGAGCCGGCCCCGCTGGGAGCCAATGGCATCAAGTTCATCAAAAAAATAAAGGCCCCGGGTCTGGACTGCCGCATCAAAGACCTGCCGCAGCTTGGCAGCAGTTTCTCCCATATATTTTGTCAAAAGGCCATCCAGCCTGATCTGGCACAAAGGAAATCCGAGTACCCCGGCGAGCACAGATGCCGACATGGTTTTGCCGGTTCCGGGCGGCCCGACCAGAAGCAGCTTTCTGGCTGGTGCCAGGCCATGGGACAGAAGGTCAGCCGCATGGCGCTGCTCACGAATGACCTTTTTGATTTGCCGGGAAAGGTTGTCTTCCAGAATCATGTCCGCAAGGCGCAGCTTCGGGTATGACACGGACAACAAATCTGCAAGCTCTCCTCTGGGACGGCCTATCGGGATCGGGTTCGGGACTGTCTGTCCAATGCGTTGACGCTTTTTGGCCTTGTCGATCCGTGCGCTCAGATCTTCGGCCAGTTTGCCATGTCCGCGTTTGGCTTCATGGGCGGCAACCTGCATGGCGATGGAGTAGAAACGCTGATCATCTCCCTCGCTGTGTGACTGCAACAATGCTTTAATCTGGTCTGCCCTGGCCATGGCCTGCTCTCCTATAAAAACACGTAAATCCCTGATGTGGGTTTAATCTTTATTATAGCCTAAATCTGATAAACTTTCATCACCTCATCGCCCAGATGAAGGAAAACCAACCTATGTTAGACAGTTGTGGGATTATTTTTCATTTTTTTGCAAACCACTCAATAAAATCAGCCCGAATGTGCCAAAGCCCCGCCCTACTTCACCCTCATCCGCATTGCAGGTGCCCATAATTTGTTGAGCTTTTGCAGAATTCATGATAGGGCAAGTTATGATTGATTTTGAAAACTCTATAATTGAGGGTCATCAAGTTTCAATTTTTTTGATGCTATGGTTGGATATTCAAAAATACATGATGAACGGAACCCCAGGGGGTCAAGGCCAACGTAATCTTTTTTGACAACAAACCCGCGGCCAAACACCCCTGGACCCGGGAGGTCTGGTTTTATGATTTCAGAACCAACGTCCATTTCACCAAAAAGAAACACCTGATGGCATATGATGACCTGAAAGATTTCATTGTCTGCTACAACCCGGAAAACCGCCACCAGCGCAAAGAAACCTGGTCGGAAAACACCCCTGACTGCCGGTGGCGTAAATTTACTTTTGAAGAGATTGCCGGCCGTGACAAAACCAGTCTGGACATCTTCTGGATCAGGGACCAGAGCCTGGCGGACCTGGACAATCTGCCTGATCCGGATGTACTGGCCGAAGAGATCATTGAAAATCTGGAAGCCGGTGTCGACAGTTTCAAGCAGATCATGGAATCGATCAATGGACGTTAACGCGCAAATATAGTAAAACTGATCCGGCCGGCATAGGGAACCCTCCGGCTGATGATAAATGGAGGCCAGGTATGTACATATCCAATTTAAAACTGAGGAATTGGCGCAATTTTACCAGCGTCGATGCAGACCTCAAAGAGACGGTCTATCTGATCGGTCCCAACGCATCAGGCAAATCCAACCTGCTGGATATCTTCCGCTTCATGAGGGACATTGTCAATCCCAAGGGTGGTGGGCTTCAGCAGGCCATTGACCTGCGCGGAGGTCTGAAAAAAATCCGCAGCCTGGCGGCAAGGAAACCGGCCTGGGTAGAACTGGAATTCGAATTCCGGGAAGATCTGGGCAATACCACTGAACCGCCGGACTGGTGTTACAGGCTCTGGATCAACTATGAAGGAAAAGGAAAGCAGCGGCCGATAGTCATTAAAGAAGAGGTATGGAAAAAAGGGGCCCAGCTGATGGCACGTCCTGATTCGGATGATGACGCAGACCCTGAGAGAAAAATTCAGACACACCTGGAACAGATAAACATGAACCGGGAATACCGGGAGATATCGAATTTCTTTTCCGATGTCTTATACCTCCACCTGGTGCCGCAGCTGCTGAAATTCAGTGACCAGCTCTCTTTGAGACATCTGGAATCCGATCCGTTCGGCCAGGGACTTCTGGAAGAAATCTCAGGCACACAAAAGCGCTCCCGCGACTATCGTCTCCGCACCATTGAAAACATTCTTAAAAAGGTCATCCCCAATCTGGAGCAACTGCAGTTCAAAATAGACGATACCACGGGCAGGCCCCACCTTGAAATGTTATACAACCACTGGCGGCCCAATGCAGGGTGGCAGAGAGAAGACCAGTTTTCCGACGGCACGTTGCGGCTGCTGGCCATGCTGTGGACCCTGCTTTCTTCCAACCGGATGATTCTTCTGGAAGAACCTGAACTGTCCCTCCACAATGCCATTGTCGAACAGATTCCGGATCTGCTCTACAAAACCAGGCAGCGGAAGAAAACCAGCGGTCAGATTCTTGTGAGCACCCACAGTGAAGTAATGCTCTCCAGCCAGAGCATCGACGGCAATTTCCTGATCCTCCAGCCCGGAGAGAGCGGGGAAGCCACCAGGATCATTCCGCCTTCTGATGCTGATATCGAAGCCATGAAAGCCGGACTTTCCCCCGCTGACATCCTTTTGCCGCAAACAGCCGTGACCGTCCAGAGGATCTAACATGACAGACGTCTACTGCTTTGCCTTTGTAGAAGATATGCCCAGTGCCGCTGTGGCAGACAGACTCATAGCAGCCAGAAATGCCCGATTGGAACATCGTCTTGTTTTTCGAAAGGGATTCCCTGCGGTCATGAGAGGATTTGGCGCCATCAAGAGTAAATGCCGCACGTTTCTGAACATGGCCAAGGCCGGCAGCCACACATTCGTATTAACGGATCTTGACAAAGCAGAATGTCCATGTGCCTTGATCCGGGACTGGTTCGCCATCCCCCGGGAAGTTCCTGTTGATCTTCCGCCTCAATGTATTTTCCGGGTGGCTGTCAGGGAGGTGGAGTCCTGGATACTGGCAGATCATGAGGCCTGGTCTGAATACATCAACATCCCCGGTGACAATTTTTCAAAGACCCCTGATCAACTGGACGACCCCAAACAGCACCTTCTGACCGTGATCCGCAAGAAAGGCAAAAAAAAGATCCACCAGGATATGCTGCCGAAAGGGACCGCCCACATTGGTCCTCTCTATAACGAGGTACTGTGTGAATTTATCAACACGTCATGGCAGCCGGAACGTGCGGCAGAAAATTCACCCAGCCTGGATCGTGCCCTGAAGGCATTGATGAAGATATGAAAAAGGAAAACCACAATGACAACTGTTGAAATCAACGCCGGTATCTGCGGCTTTACCACCATAGTGAATGCAGAAAAGACAACCGGCTATAACGCTTTGTTCAGACTGGAAAGCCAGTGTCCCAACTGGCAGAAAGTCAATGAGCTTCTGGGCGGCCAGGAGATGGATCTGATGACGGAACTGTTTAAAAACAGGCAGACCGGGGAGTTTCATTCCATCCTGCTGGAAACCGTGTTAAAAACCATCCCCCACATTTCATGCCCGGTTATCTCCGGGATTTTCAAGGCCCTGGAGGTAAGTGCCGGACTGGCCCTGCCCAAAGACGCGGCCATTAGTTTCAAAGAATAGACCTGCCATGGACAACTGACAACCTCCGTGATAAGCAGGAGATCATGACACAGACATCCATGGGACAGATCTATGCCCGCCAGGCAGAGATGCTGGCCAACCGGGTAAAGAAGAGATTTCTTCACCTGCGGAAGCGGTTTGCCCGCCAGAACCTGGAGGTTTTCCGGCTCTATGACTGGGATATCCCGGAAATCCGGGCTGTGGTGGACTGGTATGCCGGCCACCTGGTGGTGGGAGAATACTCCCGCAAACAATCCACCAGAGAATGGCTCCCCCTGATGGGAAATGCCGTGGCCCGGGCCCTGGACGTGCCTGAAGACCGGCTGCACCTGAAAATCCGGCGGGCCGGCATCCAGGAAGGCACCCGGTACGAGCGCATCGATCATGTGAACGAAAAAATACCCATGGCGGAACGGGACCTGAAGTTTCTGATCAACCCCACGGATTTTGTGGACACCGGACTTTTTTCCGACCACCGCAACACCCGGCAGATGGTCCGGGAACGGGTTGCAGGAAAAACCTTTTTAAACCTTTACTGCTACACGGGCGCGTTCACCTGCTATGCCGCCAAAGGGGGCGCTGCCAGGACCGTGTCTGTGGACCGGTCTGAAACCGCCACTCAATGGGCCAGGGAAAACCTGACACTCAACGGCCTGTGGGGACCGGCCCATGAACTGATCCAGAGGGACACCCTGGATTTTCTGTCCCGCCCGTCCCCGGCCTATGAAAATTTCGACCTGGCCGTGGTGGACCCGCCCTCCTTTTCCACCACCCGGGTGCGCGGCATCCATTTCGACATTGCCAGAGACCATCCAGGACTTCTCCAAAAGGTGTTTGAACGCATGATACCCGGCGGCACCGTGTTTTTTTCAACCAATCACCAGGATTTTGAGCTGAACACCCGTTCCCTGAGCGTGTCCGGCATCACCGAGATCACGGAAAAAACCATTCCCGAAGATTATGCCAGCAAACGCAGGCAGATTCACCGGACCTGGGAAATGATTGTATGACAGTCATTTTTTCCATCCGGAAAATAACGGCCCACTTTAATTCAAACAGCTTTCCCTGAGCGGGTTATACCATCTGCACAGGGTCTGCCCATGAAATCCTGAGCAGGCGCACCATCTAAAAAAAGACTAAAAAGCCGGCGAAGGATTTCTTCTTGACGTCAGCGGCCAACGCGGTCAATCAAAAACGATCTTTATTCACCCCCTTCCTTGCGCCAAACCTGAAACAAATTGGAGAATGACTTGACATGAATTACGAGTTATTATATTCTGAATGAATGTTCATTCCTAATACAAAGAGGAGGCAGGCCATGACAAAACAGGTAAAGCGGGAGGATATTATCCGGGCCGCAATGGATCTGATCGCAGCCCAGGGGTTTCACGGGGCACCCATGTCCATGATTGCCGAAAAAGCCGGCGTCGGGGTGGGCACCATCTACCGGTATTTTGAAAACCGGGATGTGCTGATCAAATCGATTTACAAGGAAATCGAAGAAAGACTGGTGGCCTATCTTACAAAAAAATATCCTTCTGAAGAACCGGTCCGGATCTGTTTTTTTCATATTGCCAAAGGCCTGGTGACCTATTTTACCCAACACCCAATGGATTTCAAGTATTTCGAGCAGTTTCACTACTCGCCTTTTGGAGAAGCCCATCGCCGGAACCGGATTTTCAAATCTGCCGGACAGCCGGATATTTTCATGGAACTCTATGAAAGAGGGCTGGCCCAGCAGGTGATTAAAAATCTGCCCCCAACGGTTTTTTTCAACCTGGCGTTTGCACCGATTGTATGGTCTTTGCGGGATCATATTCTGGAGATGGTGGCAATCGATGACTCTCTGGCAGAATTGCTTGTCACATCCTGCTGGGACAGTGTGAAAATATAATCCAACAAACCGGCATTCCATCCAAAAACCCGGTTTTGACAACATGACATAAAGGTGCTGCATGCAAAAATGTTCAAAAATCAAATGGATACTCCTGATTCTGTTCATCTGGGCAGGATTCACATGGACAGGGTGTGATCAGATCACCCACCGGCTCCATCCGGAAAAAGAAACCAAACCGGAATCAGAAGAAGTCCGGCCCGTTTCCGTGGTAACTGTGGGCACACAAAAGGTGACGCTGACCACTGAACTGCCGGGACGAACCTCGCCGTTCCGGATGGCGGAAATCCGGCCCCAGGTCAACGGCCTGATTTTAAAACGCCTGTTCACCGAAGGGGCCGATGTCACGGCCGGTCAGGTGCTGTACCAGATCGATCCGGCCCCGTTTCAGGCGGCATTGGACAATGCCGAAGCCGCCCTTGCCCGGGCTGAAGCCAATCTGGCGGCCACCCGGTTGCGGGCCCGGCGGTATCAGGAACTTCTGGCAGACAATGCCGTGAGTCGTCAAAACTATGATGATGCCGCAGCCGCCCTCACCCAGGTGGAAGCAGACATTGCCGCCTGGAAAGCCACGGTGAAATCCGCCCGCATCAATCTGTCATACACCCGCATCACTGCACCCATTTCCGGTCGCATCGGCCGGTCCAATGTCACGGGAGGCGCCATTGTGACCGCATATCAGCCGTTACCTCTTGCCACCATTCACCAGCTGGACCCCATTTTTGTGGATGTGCCCCAGTCCACCATTGACCGGTTAAGAATGAAGGACCGTCGGGACCATGCCGGGGAAAAGAACCTGAACAAAGTGAAAATTCTGATGGAAAACGGCACGGCCTATCCCCAGGACGGGACCCTGCAATTTTCAGATGTGACCGTGGATCCCACCACGGGATCCGTCATTATCCGGGCCGTGGTTCCCAATCCGGAAAACAGGCTGCTGCCGGGCATGTTTGTGCGGGCACAGATTATGGAAGGCGTAAATGAACATGCCATTCTGATCCCCCAGCAGGGGGTTTCCCGGGATGCCAAAGGCAATCCCTTTGCACTGGTGGTGGATGAAAACAACCGGGCTGCGTTTCGCGGGCTGATCCTTGACCGGGCCATTGGCGACCAGTGGCTGGTGTCATCGGGCATCACTCCCGGTGAAAAATTGATTGTCGAAGGACTGCTCATGCTGCGGCCGGGTATGGCGGTCGCAGCCACCCCGTTTGACGCGTTGACGTTCCCAAAAGAACGTGACAAAGGGGCTTTGTAATGTTATCCAGATTCTTTCTTGACCGCCCCGTGTTTGCCTGGGTGATCGCCATTGTCATGATGACCGCCGGTGTTTTAGCCATCTACAACCTTCCCGTGTCCCAGTACCCGCAGATCGCCCCCCCGGCCATTGCCATTGATTCTTTTTTTCCCGGAGCGTCGGCGGAAACCGTGGAAAATACCGTGACCCAGGTGATCGAACAAAAGATGACCGGGCTTGATGACATGCTGTATCTGTCGGGCACCAGTTCATCCTCCGGCGTCTCCCGGGTGGAGCTGACTTTTGCCCCGGGAACGGATCCGGATGTTGCCTGGTCCAAGGTGCAGAACAAACTGCAGCTGGCCATGGCCAGCCTGCCGGATGTGGTGCAGCGCTCCGGTGTCAAGGTCAGCAAATCCACCCAGAACTGGCTGATCATCGTCGGCCTGATATCTGAAGACGGGCGCATGAGCGGCACGGACCTGAGAGACTATGCCCAGTCCAGTCTGGAAAAGATCCTGTCCCGGGTACCGGGGGTGGGGGAAGTGGAAAATTTCGGGTCCCAGTATGCCATGCGGGTCTGGGTCAATCCGGACCAGCTCACCAATTACAATCTGACCATGGAAGATGTGATTGCCGCGCTGAAATCATACAATGTCGAGGTGTCTGCCGGCCAGCTGGGCGGGGCCCCTGCCGTGAAAGGCCAGCGCATGAACGCGGCCATCATTGTTCAGCATCTGCTCCAGACCCCGGAAGCGTTTGCCGCCATTCCCATCCGCACCAATCCGGACGGTTCCGTGATCCGGATCAAAGACATCGGGTACACGGAACTGGGAACGGAACGGGATGATGTGGTGGCGGAATACAACGGCAAACCCTCCGCTGCCATGGCCATCCGCCAGGCGGCCGGTGCCAATGCCCTGGAAACCGCCAATGCCGTCAAGTCAAAACTCGAAGAGATGAGCCAATATTTTCCTCCCGGCATGAAGGTGATTTATCCCTATGACACGACCCCGTTTACCAAGGTGTCCATTGAAGAGGTGATCAAAACCCTGTTTGAAGCCATTGTGCTGGTGGTGTTTGTGATGTATCTTTTTATGGGGACTTTCCGGGCCACATTGATACCCACCGTTGCCGTTCCCGTGGTGCTGCTGGGCACGTTCGGCATCCTGGGAGCGTTCGGTTTTTCCATCAATATGCTGACCATGTTCGGCATGGTGCTGGCCATCGGCCTTCTGGTGGATGACGCCATTGTGGTGGTGGAAAATGTCGAACGGATCATGGCCGAAGAAGGCCTGTCTCCCAGAGAGGCCACTGCCAAATCCATGGATCAGATCACCAGTGCGTTGATCGGCATCGGTCTGGTCCTCTCAGCCGTTTTCGGCCCCATGATCTTCTTTCCGGGTTCCACGGGTGTGATCTACCGCCAGTTTTCCGTGACAGTGATTTCCTCCATGATGCTTTCCGTGGTGGTGGCGTTGATTCTGACACCCGTGTTGTGTGCCTCTTTTTTAAAACCCATCCCCAAAGGGCATGAACCTGCAGACGGGGCCGTTTGGTTTCTGCGCCCGTTTTTCCGCTGGTTTGACCGGGTTTTTTTCCGGCTCCGGGATCTGTATGTCCGGCTGGTGGGCCGGGTTCTGGCCAAAAGACTGCGTTATCTGCTGGCATTTGTTCTGATTGTGGCGGCCATGGGATATCTGTTCCAGCGCATGCCCACGGCCTATCTGCCGGATGAGGATCAGGGCATCCTGCTGGTGCAGGCCATGCTGCCGTCCGGTTCCACCCTGGAACAGACCGAGGCGGTTATGGACAAAGTCAGGAATCATTTTCTGGAAAATGAAACCGAGGCCGTGGAATCGGTCATGGTGGTGGCGGGGGTCAGTTTCGGGGGGGATGGCCAGAACATGGCCCTGGCCTTTGTTCAGCTCAAAGACTGGGCCTTGCGTGAACGACCCGACCTCAAGGTCGATGCCGTGGCAGGCCGGGCCATGGGCGCTTTTGCCCGGTACAAGGAAGCCATGGTGTTTGCGTTTGCACCGCCCCCAGTCATCGAACTGGGCGTGGCCACGGGGTTTGATCTTCAACTGCAGGACCGGAGCGGACTGGGTCATGACAAACTCATGGCGGCCCGGAACCAGCTGCTGGGCATGGCGGCCCAGGATCCGCGCCTGATCAATGTCCGGCCCAACGGCATGGAAAATGTCCCGGAATATTATGTGGATGTGGACTGGGACCGGGCCGGGGCGCTGGGGGTTTCCATCAATGCCATCCACAACACCATATCCGCGGCGTTCGGCAGTGCCTATGTCAATGATTTTATTCAGGCCGGCCGGATCAAAAAGGTGTTTGTCCAGGCGGATGCCCCGCATCGCATGCTGCCGAAAGATCTGGAAAAACTGTATGTACGCAACAACCGGGGAAAGATGGTGCCGTTTTCCTCTTTTGCCTCGGGCCGCTGGGCCATGGGGTCCCCCAAACTGGAACGCTACAATGCATTTCCGTCCATCAATATCTGGGGTGAACCCGCGCCGGGTAAAAGTTCGGGCGAGGCCATGGCGGCCATGGAAGAGATCATTGCGCAACTGCCGGACGGCATCGGGTATGACTGGACGGCTCTGTCCTACCAGGAACGGATGGCCGGGTCCCAGGCCCCTTTGCTGTATGCGTTTTCCATTTTTGTGATCTTTTTGTGCCTGGCCGCTTTGTACGAAAGCTGGCCCATCCCCATTGCCATTTTGTTGACCCTGCCTTTGGGTGCCATCGGCGGGGTGATTGCTTCGAGCATGCGGGGAATGTCCAATGACGTGTATTTTCAGATCGGCCTGTTGATCACCCTGGGCCTGACCACCAAGAATGCGATTCTGATCGTGCAGTTTGCCCGGGTCCGCATCGACGAAGGCGCGGATCTGATCGCCGCCACCCTGGAAGCAGCCAAACTCAGACTGCGGCCCATTATCATGACGTCTCTGGCTTTCGGCTTCGGGGTGGTGCCCCTGGCCATAGCCACAGGGGCCGGTTCCGGGGCCCAGCGGGCCATCGGCACGGGGGTTCTGGGCGGGGTGGTGACCTCCACCCTGCTGGTCACACTCTTTGCCCCGCTGTTTTATGTCTTGATCTACAAGGCGTTGGGCAGACATCGAAACCGCTCGAACACGGCCCATGCCGTGCCACAGATATCCAAAGGAACGTCCCATGAATAAACGCGTACTGGTCTTGATTGCCGCATTCATCTGCTTGGTCGGCGGCTGCGCCATGGCGCCCGAATACCGTCAGCCGGCCCCGCCGGTTTCTCAGAAATGGCCGGAAGGGGATGCATACCGGCAGCCAGATGACCCGCCGGATGTTCCCGCTGTCCAGGAACTCACCCGCCAGGCGTTTTTCAAAAACGAATCGCTTTTGAAACTCATTGACCTGGCATTGGAAAACAACCGGGACCTGCGCCTGGCCGTTCTGAATGTGGAAAGAGCCAGGAATCTGTATGGAATTCAGCGGGCGGAGCGATTTCCGGCCGTCCATGCCACGGGCGGGGGTGCCAGAGAAAAACGCTCGTCCGAACTGATCAGTCCCGGCGAGGCGCGGACTGTTGAGCAATATACTGCCGGTCTGGGGATCGCTGCCTGGGAAATCGATTTTTTCGGCCGGATCCGCCATCTGGAAGATCAGGCCCTTGAAGAATTTCTGGCCACGGATGCGGCCCGCCAGAGCGTAAAAATCAGCCTGGTGGCCGAGGTGGCCAGGGCATACCTGACCCTGGCTGCCGACCGGGAAAACCTGAACCTGGCCCGGTCGACCCTGGCTTCCCAGAAAAAAGCGCATGAATTAATCAAACGGCAATATGAGGTGGGAATTGCCACGGAACTGGATCTGCATCGGGCCCAGATCCCGGTGGAAACCACCCGCAGAGATGTGGCCCGTTTCACCCAGTCCATGGCTTTGACCCAAAACGGAATCACCTTGCTGGCGGGCCCCACGGTGCCCCAGGATCTTCTGCCCCAAGATCTGGAAAGTGTTCACATGCTTCGGGACGTTCTTCCTGACCTGCCTTCGGAAGCCCTGCTGGTTCGACCGGATGTCATGGCGGCGGAACACCGTCTGAAAAGCGCATATGCCTATATCGGTGCGGCCCGGGCCGCATTTTTCCCGCGCATTTCCCTGACCACCGGCATCGGGACCGCCAGCGATGCTTTGTCCGGACTTTTCAGTTCCGGAACCGGCACATGGACTTTTGTGCCCCAGATGAGTTTGCCGATTCTTGATACCCGGGTCCAGGCTGCATACCGGGTCAGCAAAGCCCAACGGGACATTGCCGTCACCCAGTATGAAAAAACCATCCAGACCGCGTTCAGGGAAGTGGCGGATGCCCTGGCCGTCCAGGGCATGATCCGGCAACAGATATCGGCCCAGAAAGCACTGACGGATGCGGTGGAAAAAACCTATCTTCTGGCAGAAAAAAGGTATGCAAAAGGGATTGACAGTTACCTGGAAGTCCTCGACGCCCAGCGCTCACTGTATGCCCAGCAACAGGCCCTCAACACCCTTGTGCTGCAGAAACTTGTGAACCAGGTGAGGCTCTATGCCGCCCTGGGCGGGGGAAATGACTGAACAGAAAAAGACCTTAAAACACGTTTCCATCCAGAATCAACGAGATCAGGGATATCATGCCCACCAGTTCCCCTTTGTCATCCACGGGGGCCCGGCGGATGCCGGCCCGGTAGATGAGCCGCACGGCATAGCGGATATCCATATCCGCCGGCACAGTGATCACCGGTTTGGTCATCACTTCATAGACATTCACCTCATCCAGGGACCGGCCTTTGAGAATCGCGCCTTTGACAATATCCTGGGACACCAGGATTCCCCAGGCATCATCTTCATGCCGTTTGTTCACCAGAAGGGAAAACACATTGTGTTCCTTCATCTTTCTGACTGCTTCACGGGTGGTGGCCATGCCGTCGATGGACACGGTCCCTTGATGCATCACATCCCTGACCCGTATGATTTTCGGTTTGTCCGCTTCCATACACTGCCTTCCTTGAATTGATTATCGTGTCATCCGTTTGTTACAGGTAACTGTCCCGGGCCGTTTCCCTGAATTTCTCCATCTGGCTTTCCAGACCCGCCACATGCTCCACCGGGAGGATGAACGCGATGCCCGTGCCGGGTTTGCCGAATTCTCCGGCTGTTTTTATAACGGCCAGAAGCTTGTCAGCCACATGCTCTTCCGCCAGAAGCATGATGATATCCGTCTGGGCTTCCAGGGTCAGGCCGAAAAACGTTTTTGCCTCTTTGATGCCGGTCCCTCTGGCCGGAATAATGGTGGCACCGGTGGCGCCCTCTTTTTTGACGGCATCGACAATCTTGTCGGTAATTTCAGGTTTCACCGTGGATAAAATAAGTTTAAACCGCATAGGATTTCTCCGCTTTTCGGGTTTGACGATGGGTCACCCATCCGGCCAGCACGGCATACCCCAGTACCGATATGATGGGAAACAAACTGGCAAAGGCAATGAGGCCGAATCCGTCCAGGGCGGGATTGCGGCCCGGCACCGTGGATGCCAGGCCAAGGCCCAGGGCCGCCACCAGAGGCACAGTGACCGTGGAGGTGGTGACCCCGCCGGAATCATAGGCCAGGGCAATGACATTTTTCGGGGATACCAGGGTCAACACAAGCACCAAGACATAGCCCACGAGAATGTACAGATACAACGGCGTGCCCGTGACAATCCGGAAAGTACCCAGGCTGATACCCACTGCCACCCCGATGGCCACGGTTATCCGCAGGCCCCACTGGCTGATGGTGCCCATGGACACCTCACTGGCTTTATAGGCCACGGCGATCAGAGACGGTTCGGCAATAGTGGTGGCAAATCCGATCATGGCGGCAAACAGATACACCCATCCATAGGCGCTCCAGTCCGCCAGGGCGGGTTGATCAGCACTCCCGTAAATAAACACCGGATCCGACAACTGGGCCGCCATGATTTTACCCAACGGAAACAGGGCTTTTTCCAGACCGGCCAGAAACAGGGCCAGCCCGATCACCACATACACACCGCCCATCAGAACCCGGCCCAGGTGAGGGATGGGCTGACGCAGGACCAGCAGCTGAAATCCACCGATCAAAAGAATGATCGGCAGCACGTCCCTGCCTG
>JAIPDL010000089.1 GCA_021737695.1 Desulfotignum sp.
TCTTCCCAGCGCAGTTTTATCAACGGAAACTGGTCCCACAAGGTGGTTTACCAGTACCGGCTGGTGCCTGTTAAAACAGGGGACCTCACCATCCCGGCCCTGGCCGTGGTCAGAGACGGGGAAACCCGGATGACCCGGCCCATCCGCATACAGGTAAAAGAAGCAGCCCGGTCCGGTGATGGCGCGCCTCCCCTGTTTGTCACTGCCCAAGTGAGCCACGAAAATCCGGTGGCAGGACAGCAGATCCTGTACACCCTGAAACTGTTCGTGGCCAGGCCCATTGCCGGGGCATCCCTTTCCACCCCGGATTTCAAGGGTTTTACTGCCAGAGAGATTGCAGAACGGCACAAGTACAACACCACCCGCAACGGCCTGACCTATTCCGTTACCGAGGTGCGGTACATCCTGACCCCGCTGGCCCCCGGCACACAGGTGATAGATCCGGCCGTGATCACGGCCGATGTCCGGGTCAACTCCCGGTCCAGCGACCCTTTTGACTCTTTTTTCAACAATTCATTGTTTTCCGGGGGCCGCACCGTGCCCAAACGCCTGACCACCGGCCCTGTGACCGTGGATGTGGCACCGCTGCCCCCGTACACCGGAAAAGAACCCTTTTCCGGGCTGGTGGGAGAATTTGATCTGGCAGCCGGCCTGGACAAAACCCAGCTGCCGGTGGGGGAATCCGCCACCCTCACCCTTGTCATCAACGGCACCGGCAATATCATGGATGCGGCCATGCCAACACTGTCCCTTCCCCCGGACCGGTTCAAGGTGTATGAAGACACGCCGACCGAAGAGATCACCATGGGCCCCCGGGGATATACCGGCAAAAAGATTTTCAAGCGGGCTTTGGTGCCGGTCAGGCCCGGTACTGCTGAGATTTCCGGCATATCGCTCACCTATTTTGATGTTACACAAAAAACCTATGTCACCCGGACCACCCCTTCCCTGCAGATCACGGCCACCCCGTCAGCCCGGCCTGAGACAGTGGTGTCCCCCACCCCGGCCCGGGATCCCGGCACCGGCAGGCAGGAGGTGCAGATTGTGGACAAAGATATCCTGGACATCCACCAGGATGTGGCAGTGCTTACCCACACCCCCCGCATGGGGTTTGCCTGGTTTGCCTGTCTGGTGCTCCTGCCTGCAGGACTTCTGGGGTGCGTCTTTGTGGCTGTCAGGGGCCGGAAAAAGGAAAAACCGGTTTCCGTGCACATGGCGGAAAAAGCCAGAAAACATCTGGATGCAGCATCTAAAGCCTCTGTGTCGGATCCGGCTGTTTTATCCCATTGCCACACCGCCCTTACCGCTGCGGTGATGGCCAAAGCAGACCGGACAGGGGAAAGCCTTACCCGGGAGGAAACTGTGTCCATTCTCACCCGGGCCGGCACAGACCCGGCAGTCATCGATGAGGTGGTGACGCTGATGGCGGAAATGGATGCGGCCCGGTTCAGCGGCAGCAGTGCCGGTCCGGGCCAGGATCTGAACGGGGACCTGCAGGACCGGGTTAAAAAACTGGTGAAGACCCTTGCCATGGTTGTCCTGGCGGTCTGGCTGGCATGGTCCCTGCCTGAACCCGGCCGGGCCGCAGATAAAACAACCCGGTTCATTGATGCGGTGAACAAATACCAGGCAGGCGCGTTTGCAGCAGCTGCCGAAAGTTTTGAAGCCATTGCCGAGTCCGGCATCAGGAACGGACACCTTTTTTACAACATCGGCAATGCCTGGTTCAAGGCAAAGGACACCGGACGTGCCATCCTCTGGTATGAACGGGCCAACCGCCTCATCCCCCGGGACCCGGACCTGCGGTTCAACCTGGAATATGCCCGCACCCTGGTAAAGGACAAACAGGAAAACCGGGTTTCCCTGGAAGATGTGTTTTTTTTCTGGCAGGGGCTGATCCCCCTGCAGTGGCTGCAGCTGGCCGCCATTGCCTGTTCCTGCCTCTTTGCCCTGGCTGCCGCCATCCGCATGTTCCGATCCGGATCTTTTTTATCGGGCATCAGAAACTTTCTGGCCGGACTGGCTGTGCTTTTGACGGTGGCAGCCTCCCTTCAGTATTACAGGGAAACCACAGTCTCCCATGCCGTCATTGTCAAAGAGACCGTGGCTGTCACCTCGGGCACGTCACCCTCCGCCACCCGGCTGTTCGACCTGCATGCCGGCACCAAAGTGCGGGTGGAAGATAAATCCCGGGGATACCTGAAGATCATTTTCACCCGGGACAAGGTGGGCTGGGTCAGGCTCGGGGATGCCCTGCCCATCTGAGAACAAGGGAAATTTATCCCGGCCTGCTCCCGGGACCTAAGGAACATTGACCTGTAACGAGACGTACAAAAAGCATGATTAAAAAATTGGATCTGGAGCAATTTACATGCCTCCAGTGCCATGCCTGCTGCAGGCAGCCGGGGTATGTCCGCCTGAAATCAAAAGAACCCGATGCCATTGCCGACTTTCTGGAGATGGATGTCCGCAGGTTCATTGACACTTTTACCCGGCTCACCCATGACCGCACCAGCCTTTCTTTGATTGAACAGGATAACGGGGCCTGCGTGTTTCTGACCGACCACGGCTGCCGGATACAGCCGGTCAAGCCTGCCCAGTGCCGGGATTTTCCCTGCAAATGGCGGTTTTCCGGGTTTGAACAGATCTGCGCATGGGCCAGGGCTCAGGCCAAGCCTTTGGATAGTTGAAAATTTTATTATCAGCCGTTAACAATGGGCAGTTGTGAATGCGGCCAGTGGCAACAATGATGTGATCCGCCGGATCACGATGAAATTCACCTGGAAGCCGGGTAGACGCAATCGCTATCACGGACATCACGCAAAGGAATCAAACATGCTCAAAGACGGAGAAAAAGGCGTCATCCGCCAGCGCGGAAAAGACGATATCACCTATGCCATTGCCCCCCATGTGCCCTGCGGCGTGGTGAAACCGGACCAGCTGAGAACCCTGGCCGATGTGGCGGATAAATATCAGGTATCGGAACTCAAGATCACCAGTGCGGCACGGATCGCCATCATCGGGCTCAAGGAGGACCAGGTGGACGGGGTCTGGGAGGACCTGGGCATGGATCCCGGCCATGCCGTGGGGCTGTGCGTGCGGAGCATCAAGGTCTGCCCGGGCATCCAGTACTGCCGCCTGGCCAAGCAGGACAGCCTGGAGATGGGCATGGAACTCGACCGGCGCTACCACGGCATGGTTTTGCCCAGCAAGATGAAGATGGGGGTTTCCGGCTGCAAGATCCAGTGCGCGGAAAACTGCATCAAAGATATCTCCCTGTACGGCACCCCCAAGGGATGGGCTGTGATGATCGGGGGGAACGGATCGGCACGGCCCAGGCTGGCGGATCTTCTGGTGGAGGACCTGTCCCGGGAAAAGGCCCTGGACATGGTGGCCCGCATCATTGACTATTACAAGGAGCACGCCAAGCGCGAACGCATGGGGCGTATGATCGAGCGCATGGGACTGGACAAGGTCAAAGCGGACCTTCTGGGCTGAGTCCTTTTCCCGAAGACTGCCCCCTGTATCAGGATAGATGTCGCCTCATTGACAAGGGAATCGACAATCAGGGTTTGATCATGCGAAAGGCTTCCTGAAACAAAGTCTGCCCTTCCAGTGTACTTGAAAGAACCGCCCGCGCAAAACGTTTGCCGGTTCGAGCACTCCGGCCGTCTCTTCATTATTTTCTGCGGACGTCGGTGCGGCCAGAGGCCGTTTTCAGCAGACAGCTGGATTGGCTTATCGGATGACACTTTCTACGTACAATGTGTCTGGGCAGAAATCCTGTCCTCCCTGCCATTGTATACTTCCAAGACATGGTTTGACTGAATTAAACTTCTTGGGATCCTTCAGCGCTTGAAAAATTCCCTTGTTCAGGTAGGGCTTAACATCAAATATTTTTTGTTCTCCATTTTCAAAGGTAAGGGTGACCGTAAAATCCAAATTCGGAGTCACTTTTTTTACTCTTGGATTCATAACAGGCCTCCCGATCCTGATATTTGACATGAATATGTGGCATATGATGCTGCTTGTCATCAAAAAAATACATTAAAATGATTATGCCGTAAAACATCGATATTATAGCCATATTTAACTCCAGAATATAAAATGCCGATAGGTGCCTAACGCTCAGCATAATCGGCTGGAAAAAGCTGCATAGCGAAGCGGCGCAGCTTTTTCCAGTCCGAGTTGATGCTGTTGTTAAGGGTTAGACCTATAGATATACGTATCTTCAATAAATACGCCGTTAATTGTATTTCTAGAAAATCTAATACCCGAAATACCATCACCAGTTCCAACCATCATTTTAAGAAGTTGAACAATTTGGTTTGTTGTATTTGTAACTCCAATATCATTCAAAGATACAGTTTCTTCGTCTGAAGAAGCCAATGCATTAGCATTAACTATCCTTTTGTAATATTCACGAGGTCCTTCTGCATCAACAAGTGGTGATGCGACTATTAACTTCCATATTTTTTCTTCAGTATAATAAAGCCAGAAAGCACTTTTGACTTCAGATTTCTTGGCATCAAGCCTTTCAATTAGCTTGGCACCAGCTTTCATCATTGAGTCTGTAAGACTCTCAGTTACCAAAATGTCTTTAGCCATGCCAAAACTCCTGAGTTTTCATCTGTTACTGCTTGAAAAAGGTCATAAGCCTTACTACTTTCGATTACACATTCATATCGAGATTCCACAGTCCAATCTTTAGCTACTGCCCAATTCAATTTAAAATCCAAATCAGCCTGTTCTTTTTGTTTCAGCTTTTGTTTTAAACCAGCAACCCCAAGTAAATCAGTTAACTTATGCTGGTGACTTTTCTGGGCCAATTCTTTATTTGGGAAATCGTATTGACGAACTTGTTTTGAAATACATGCTTTAATAGCACATTCAAGAGCGTAGCCCGCCAAATAATAAGCCCCTTGATAATTTTCAGATTCCAATAACACTTGAGATTCTGAAACTCGGATATCTACTAATTTTTCTAAATCCGTCTTATTCATAGTTTACCATTTGAGATTTTTAACTTTTGATTCAAGTAGTTGAGCTGATTTGATTCAATATCAGATGTTTTTTCTCAGGTAAAGCAATTTAAAAAATATCATGTTATCTCAATCCATTGTCCCCAGATCTTTCCACCGGTATGGGATACTGCATCTGCTATTTCATCTTGACAGATTTTCCATGTTCATCGTTGATATACTCGGCCGAGCTTAAAAAAACCGGCACTGTACCGCTGGAACAGGCTGATCATATCATCCCGCGTTTCCGGGCCAGGTGCATCGTCTGCGCAGGTTTTCGGTTTTGGTCTGAACCGGCATCATCCCACACCCTGCTGGTTCAAGATGATCACATACCAGCTGGTAACTCCCAGGATGTTTCTTTTCTGCATGGCTGAAACGACTATCAGGGTTAATCCCCGGGATAAATCAGCATTTGCCGAATTTGGCAATGCTGCCATTTTCGGCAAATGGTATTGAAAAGATGTCCGCAGGATTTTGCTGCTGCAGGATTGTGTTGATTTTCTACTCGTAGTGGGTCCACATTCGAATCACTTTGACGATTTTTTCAACATTATAAATCTGGTAAACAATTCTGTGTTGAATGTTCAGCCTTCTTGAACAGGCACCTGATAAGTCGCCGCCGGAGGCGGCATGCATGCAATAGACGACCACGGGAACTCACCCCAGCTTTTTCACCGCCTGATGCCGGAAACACGATACCAGATGATCGTTCACCATGCCAGTGGCCTGCATATGGGCATAGATGATGGTGGAGCCCACAAACTTGAACCCCCGCTGTTTCAGGTCTTTGGCAAACGCGTCCGATTCTTTGGAGGTGGCCGGTACCTGGTCCACGGATTTAAACGTGTTTACTTTGGGCCGGCCGTCCACAAACTGCCAGGCATACTGGTCAAAAGACCCGAACTTGGTCTGGATGTCCAGAAACACCCGGGCGTTGCTCACGGCAGATGCCACCTTGAGTTTGTTGCGGATGATGGCTTTGTTCTGAAGCAGGTCTGCGATCTGTTCCTGCGTGAACCGGGCCACTTTGGCCGGATCGAAATCGGCAAACGCTTTGCGGTATCCTTCCCGCCGCTTGAGAATGGTCAGCCAGGACAGCCCGGCCTGGGCCCCTTCCAGGATCAGAAATTCAAAGATCTTGTTGTCATCATGCACGGGCACGCCCCATTCCGTGTCATGGTACGCCATATATACCGGATCTTTCAGACACCAGTCACAACGCTGCATAGTTTCCTCCTGTGTCACAAAATTACAAAAAAACTCCATATACCCTTCTGGATCAGGCCCGGGCCAGCACCAGGACATCCACCCGGGCTGCGCCCGCAGCCAGCAGAGCCCGGGCCGCTTCATTGCTTGTGGCTCCGGTGGTGTACACATCATCCACCAGTAAAATGCCGGCATTTTTCACCCGGGCCGGGTCCGGGACCTGAAACGCGTGCTTTAAATTGTTTTTCCGGGCGGCAATGTCCAGCCCGGTTTGAGAATGGGTGTACCGGACCCGTTTCAATACTGAGGCATCCACCTGCCACCCCGGACGCGCGCCATAGTGCCGCTCATATGTGTCGTAAAGCCGGCGCACCAGCAGAAACGACTGGTTGAACCCTCTCTGCCGCAGTTTTTTCGGGTGCAGGGGCACGGGCACAATCCAGTGGATTTCCGTGTCCCTGAAATGCCGATCAAACGCATGGAACATCAGGGAATCAAAAAACCGGGTCAACGACAGCCGGGCGTGGTATTTGAACAAAGGAACGATCTCGGGCACCAGTCCCTGGTAGACCAGGGCCGCCCGGACCCGGTGAACCACGGGAGGGTCTGCAAGGCAGGTGTCACAAACATGGGGGTCGCCCGTGTCAAACACATGGCCGCACATCCGGCAATACGGAGGCTCGAATGCGGGCAGTCCTCTGGCGCGGCAGGCCGCACAGAAAAAAGCCTGATCTGAAAAATCCGGTTTCTTCGAAACGGGCAGCAACGCCCGGCAGTTGAGGCACATGTCCGGAAACACCAGTGCCCCAACCCTTTGACCGATTTTTTTCAGGCTGTCACAAACAGGTTTTCCATGACGATCTGTGAAAATCCGGAACATGATACCGCCTTTGCCCCCGGGATCTGATCTGCCAGATCCGATGTGACCTGTCCGCCTGCCAGGGCCTGGCCCACGGCCCGGCGCACGGCATCTCCAGCCGCGTGCCACCCCAGATGATCCAGCATCATGGCCCCGGACAGCATCAGGGAACAGGGATTGGCCACATCTTTGCCGGCAATGTCCGGGGCTGTGCCGTGGGTGGCCTCAAACACGGCGCAGGTGTCGCCGATATTGGCACCCGGGGCCATTCCCAGCCCGCCCACCTGGGCGGCCAGGGCATCGGAAATATAATCGCCGTTCAAATTGGGACAGGCAATGATATCATACTGTTCGGGCCGGAGCAACACATCGGCAAACACCATGTCCGCGATCCGGTCTCTGACCACCACATGGCCGTCCGGCACCACACCTTCATATCTGGCGTAGAGCACCTCTTCGGTGATCATCCGGTCCCCGAAATACTCAAACGCGGCTTCATATCCCCATTTGCGAAATCCGCCTTCCGTGAATTTCATGATATTGCCCTTGTGCATCAGGGTCACACTTTTGCGATGGTTTTCCAAGGCATATTCACACGCTTTTTTCACCAGGCGCCGGGTGTTTTCCGGGGACATGGGCTTGAGCCCCAGAGCGCTTGATGCCGGCAGATGGCAGTTCAGACGGGTTTTCAGCATGTGCATCAACTGTTGGCACTCCTGAGTGCCGGCTTCCCATTCCATGCCGGCATACACATCTTCCGTATTTTCCCTAAACACCACCATATCCACTTTTTCCGGGTGTTTCACCGGACTGGGCACGGGGGGATAATACGTTACCGGCCGGATACAGGCGTACAGGTCCAGTTCTTTTCGCAACCGGACGTTCAGGCTCCGGATGCCTTTTCCCACGGGTGTGGCCAAAGGGCCTTTGATGGCGAATTTCAACGTCCGGATGGTTTCAAGCGTCTGGTCCGGGAGCCAGTGCCCGGTTTGTTTGAAACTGGATGCTCCGGCCGGCACCGGGACCCAGTTAATTTTTTTGTCCTCTCCGAATACGGCATTCACGGCCGCATCCAGCACGATTCGGGCATTGGGCCAGATGTCGGATCCAATGCCGTCGCCTTTTATACAGGCCACTGCCGGATAATCCGGCACCTGCCATGTTCCGTTGGAAGTAATTGAAATAGGTTGCTGCATGATAATTTGAGTGATTCCTTAAATTTAATTGACAATTTTCTGGCGCAGGGCCTCGTACATGGCCATGGCCCCGGCCACTGACGCATTCAAAGAGGTGACCGGACTTTTGATGGGAATGGAAATGACAAAATCGCATACTTTGAGGACCCCGGGACGAACCCCTTTGTGTTCCCCGCCCACCACCAGGACCAGGTTTCCCGTCAAATCCGCCTGGTGCAGCAGCGTGCTGCCTGCGGCATCTAAGCCGGCCACCCATGCGTGATGGGTTTTCAGGGTCCGGATGGTGGCCGCCGTATTGGTGACCACAAAAATGGATGCATGCTCCATGGCACCGGCCGAGGCCCGGGAAACCCCGGGGCCGGGCAGTGCGGACCGGTCTTTGGGTATCACGATATAATCGATTCCTGTGCACAGGGCCGTGCGGATCAGGGCCCCCACATTCTGGGGGTCTTCAATCTGATCCAGAATCAGTGCGTGAAACGGAGACTGCCTTTGGGCAATCTGTACCATGAGCGCCGGTTCCCGAAATACGGGAAACAGGGTGGCCCGGGCCGCAATCCCCTGGTGAACCCCGCCTTGGGCAAGGGCATCCAGGTGCCGGGTATCGGTGAAGGACACGGGAATGCCGGCGGTTTTTGCCGCAGACATGACAATGTCTTTGCGGCGGCCCGACAGTTTCTTGAACAGATACAGGACCTCAAACCGGCGGCGCCCGGCTTTCAGGGCTTCAACCACGCTGTGAAACCCGAAAAGGATTTCCATGCCCGGCTCAGACATCGCTGGATCTCCGCTTGTTTCCGGCAGACGTGATCGCCTGATCGAAAATGGCACACAATTGATTTGCCGCCGTTGTCAGATCATCATTTTTCACCACATACTGGTACAGATGGGTCAACGCGATTTCCTTTTTGGCGTTTTCCAGACGCAGGGCAATGGTTTGCGCACTGTCCGTGCCCCTTGTTTCCAGCCGTTGGTGCAGCACCTCAATGGAAGGCGGCAAAATAAAGATTGTGACGGGATCCAGGCCGGCATCCATGATCTGCCGAGCCCCCTGGACATCGATATCCAGAAGCAGACTGCTGCCCGCTGCCAGCTGTGTTTCCACAAAAGCCCGGGAAGTGCCGTAGTAATGCGCATGAACCCGGGCCCATTCCAGCCAGTCTCCCGCCTGAATCATCCGGGTGAAATTTTGTTCTGTGACAAAAAAATAATCTTTGCCGTCGATCTCTCCGGGCCTGGGCGGGCGCGTGGTGTGAGACACGGAATATGACACCCCGGGAAACCGGACCATGACCTGTTGGATTAACGTGGTTTTACCGGCCCCGGAAGGCGCGGAAATCACAAACAATTGGCCGTTTTGTTTCATATCATTTTTCCTGGGCCTGGTCCGGGTTCCGGATCAGGGTTTCAAACCGGGAGGACAGGGTTTCCGCCTGAATGGCCGATAAAATCACATGATTGCTGTCCGTGATGATAATGGCCCGGGTTTTTCTGCCATGGGTGGCATCGATGAGACGGCGGTCATCTCTGGCCTCATCCTTGAGGCGTTTCATGGGACTGGAATTCGGGGTGAGAATCGTCACCACCCGGTCCGCCACCACGGTATTGCCGAAACCGATGTTCAGCACGACCTGTTCCATACTTGTGCCTGGGCGCTCGGCCGCGACAGGTTTTTTTTGTTTGATATTACTCAATGTTCTGCACCTGTTCCCGGATTTTTTCCAGTTTGGATTTCAGATCCACCACCATGTGAGACAACGCCGCCTGACCGGCCTTGGATCCGATGGTGTTGAACTCCCGGTTGAACTCCTGGATCAGAAAATTCAGGGTCTGGCCCTGGGATCTGTCCGCATTCATTGTTTTTCTGAACTGATGGATATGGCTTGAAATCCGGACGATTTCCTCGGACACGTCACTTTTGTCCGCCAGTATGGCCACTTCCTGGGCCAGGCGGACGGGATCGATCTCTCCCTGGTCTGCCGTGAGTCTGGCCAGCCGCTCCTGAAGCCGTTTTTTGTACAGCACGGGGATGTCGCCGGACAAAGATTTTAACTGATCCATCTGATCTTCAATCTCTGTGATCCGGGCCATCAGATCCTGGTACAGGTTTTCCCCTTCGGCCCGGCGCATCCCGTCCAGATCCCGGGCCGCCAGATCCACGGCGTCAGACACCACCTGGGCCAGCAGGGCCTGGTCCGGATTTTCCACGGCCGGGACAATGATATTTCTGGCAACCAGAATATCCGCCAGTTCCGGTTCCCGGGAAAGCCCCAGATGATCGGTGATCTGTTTCAACGCTTTAAAATAGGCCGATGCCTTTGTTTCATCCACGTCAAACCCGTTCTCCCGGGCGCCTTCATCCTGGATCGTGACCCGGATTTCCATCCGGCCCCGCTGGTGATACCGGGTGACAATCTTTTTGATCTCCTCTTCCAGCCCCTGACAGGATTCAGGCAGGTACACGGCAAAATCCAGGTGCCGTGAATTATAGGACCGGATCACTGCTTCGGCCGTGATCAACTCCTTTGTATGGACCGCTTTGGCAAACGCGGTCATGCTTTTTATCATGACAGACTCCTTTTGACTGCTTTTAGATCCAGCAGATATTTGTCCCGGACCTGTTCCAGAAAACGAATGATTTCTTTGGACCGGTAGTCCGGATAGGTCCAGTCTAAGGAAACAAACTGTTTGCCGACATACATGAGGGTCAGATCCGCGTACATGTGATCCCCGATATAAATCCGGTGGGCATAGTCTTTGCCCGTGGCCAGCACAAACCGGGAAGCCAGCAGATACCCCGGATCGATATTGATCCGGCGGTGTTGATCGTTGACAAACTGCTGCTCCACGGCATTGGTGGCCTGTTTGATTTTTGACAGATCCGCCTGGTCCACCAGGGACTTGAACGCCAGGATCCGCCGGAAAAGCGGGTGCCCCATTTCCTTGTGATAATAATTGGTAAAATCAAAATCCAGCCATCGGGACACCAGGTCCACGGGACCACCGATGGTTTCCAGCAAAGGAAACACGGATTCAAACAGCGGCTTTTCCTTCATGAACACGGACATCACCAGCTTGGCCGGATCCGGCATTTTGGGCACACTCATGGCTTGATCGGTTTGGCCTCTTCCACCAGCATGATGGGGATGTCGTCTTTGATTTCATACAACAGACCGCAATCGTCACAGATCAATCCGTCTTGTTTTTCTGTCAACCGGATCTGGTTTTTGCATTTGGGGCACACCAGAATGTCCAGCAGTTCCTTGGAAATACCCATATCCCGCTCCTTGTGATTCATTGGTTTTTATTTTCAGGTTCCCGGGGAAAATAGAGCGGCCCGGCCGATCCATTTTCCGGGTGTTCGGCCGTGTTTTTTGCCGCCATCTGCAGCACGACCAGGTCATAAAACGCACCTTTGCCGGCCATGAGTTCATCCCGGGTGCCCTGTTCCAGAATGGCCCCGTCTTTGAGCAGCACGATCCGGGAAGCATAATCAATGGTGGACAGCCGGTGGGCAATGACAAAAGAGGTTCGGCCTTTCATCAGGTTTTCCAGGGCTTTCTGCACCACTTTCTCGGCCTGGGAATCCAAAGCTGATGTGGCTTCATCCAGAATCAGCACGGGCGCGTCCTTGATCAAGGCCCGGGCAATGCAGATGCGCTGCTTTTCTCCGCCGGACAACCGGGAGCCCAGTTCCCCGATCAGGGTGTCATACCCCTTGGGAAATCCCGTGATAAATTCGTGGGCATAGGCGGCCTTGGCAGCCGCTTCGATCTGTTGATCCGTGGCATCCATGCGGCCATACCGGATATTGTCTTTCACGGTTTCATTGAACAGAATGGGTTCCTGGGTCACAATGGAAATATGGTCCCGCAACGACTGGACGGACAGATCCCGCACATCCATGCCGCCCACGGTCACCTTGCCTTGACTCACATCATACAGCCGGGGGATCAGGTTCACCAGACTGGTTTTACCACCCCCGCTCATGCCCACCAGGGCCAGGACCTCCCCGGGGGCCGCCGTCAGGTTGATATGTTTAAGGGCCGGCGTTTCATCGGGCCCATAACTGAAACACACCTCCTCAAACGCCACGGCCAGGGCCCGGCCGGAAAGCTTCTGCGCATCAGGGGCTTCTTTGATGGTCTGGTCTTCCTCCAGCACATCGAAAATCCGGGATGCGGCGGCCACGCCTTCCTGGATGGTGTTGTTGAGCTTGGAAATTTTTTTCACGGGATCATACAGCATCATCACGGCCGTTAAAAAAGAAAAAAAGATACCGGGTGTGGACGTGCCGTTGATGACCCTCAGCCCGCCGAACCAGATGATAAAGGCGATGCCCAGGCCCCCTAAAAACTCCATGACGGGCGAAGACAGGGCCTTGGCAACCACTTTTTTCATTTCCAGTTCAAACAAAAGCCGGGTCTTTTGCTTGAACCGCTGTTTCTCAAACGCCTGAAGATTGAAAATCTTGATGATCTTGCTGCCGGTAAATGTCTCGTGCAGAAATGAGTTCAACTCCGCCATGGTTTCCTGGGTGCCTGTGGAAAACTTTCGGACCCGCCGGCCGAAAATCAGAATCGGATAAAACGCCAGGGGCAGCACCACAAAAGCGCCCAGGGCCAGCTGCCAGTCCCGGTAAAAAATGACAAACAAAAAAGCGATCACGGAAAAAAAATCCCGGAATATATTGACCACGGCTGTAGATACCATGCCCTTGACAATATTGACATCATTGGTGATCCGGGACATGAGCGCGCCGGTTTTTTCCTTGTGGATAAAGGCCAGGGGCAGATCCGTGATCCGGTCGTACAGCGATTCCCTGAAATACCGGATAATGCGCTCGCCAATGTAGTTCATCAGGTATTCCGACCCGAACGTGCCCACCCCTTTGAGAAAAAACACCAGCACGGCCAACGCCGGAATCAGCATGAGCATGTCCCGGTCCTTTGCCACAAAAATATCATCGATCACGGGTTTGACCAGAAAGGCCATGGACCCGTTGGATGCCGCCACCACGATCATGCACAGGGATGCAACAATCAGGTATCCCTTGTACTGAAATATCAGTTCCAGAATTTTTCTGCGGCGTGATCCGGACAGACCGGCAAGTGTTTTATCCATAAACCTTATATCTTTGGTTCCAGCCCTATTGTCAATCTTAAAAAAACATGCAAGCATAGGCTCCCATGACAAAGATCGCCTTTATACCCGATTTTATGGGATTTTACAACATGCTCTGGGCCGGGGCCCTGCCTTTTTTGCGGCGCCACCCCCGACTGGCCCGCACCTTTGCCCAGCGGACGGATCCATCCCATCTCAATCCCGCTGATGTATGGATCCAGGCGGCATCGGCCGGCGAAGCCCTTCTGGCCGCCTGCCTGGTTCAGCATTTTTCCCCGGACCGGCCCGTGCGGATATTGATCACCACCACCACGGACCAGGGCATGGAAATTCTGTGTTCGGCCCTTGAAAAAAAACCGGTGTCCGCCAAAGTGTCCCTGTCTGTGGCATGGTTTCCCTTTGATATGCCTTCAGTGGCGGCCCGGGCCGTTGAGGCGGTCACCCCCAAAGTGATGGTGCTGGTGGAAACCGAGCTCTGGCCGGCCCTGCTGCATTTTCTAAACCGGCAGCACACCCGGGTGGTGGTGGTAAACGGGCGCATGTCTGTCAAAAGCCGCCGGGGGTATGGGATGACCCGATTCGTATGGTCAAACATCGGTTTACATCAGATCCTGGCTGTTTCTGATCCGGATGCCGAAAGATTCCGGGAGGTGTTTGACGGGGCCCGGGTGTCCGTGATGTCCAATATCAAGTTTGAAACCCTGGCCCCTGGGCTCCCTGAAATAACGACATCTTTGTCAACGGACATCTTTCCCTGCCCTTTGCCCGTGTCTGTGTTTGCCTCCATCCGCCGCCAGGAAGAAACCCGGGTGCTTAAAATGATTCATACACTGTTACATCGGTTCCCCGGGCAGGTGATAACTGTATTTCCCAGGCACATGCACCGGCTCGGAGTCTGGAAACGCCAGCTGAAAAAAACCGGGGCCCGGGTTTATCTCCGGTCTGAACTGGCATCTCCTCCGGGTGAACCGGGCATTATTCTCTGGGATCGGTTCGGTGAGATGCGCCATGTTTTCAGATACGCCCATGCCGTGTTCATGGGCGGCAGCCTGAAGCCTTTGGGGGGTCAGAATTTTTTAGAACCCTTGCTCCAGGGGGCCCCGGTTGTCACGGGCCCGTTCTGGGACGATTTTTTCTGGGTGGGAAATCAGGTGTTTGACACAGGACTGGTGCAAAGAAAAAATGGCTGGGAATCTGCGGCCCATGCCATGGTGTATCATTTAACCCATCCGGCAGATCGTCACTTGCGGCAACAAAAAGCCCACGCGTATGTGGCGGCCCGGTCCGGGGGCGCAGACATGGCATGTCAATCCATTCTGGCAGCGTTGTGTGATGATAAAAAAATCAGGACAAAGGCCGGACCAGATCCTGAATCCGGCCGGTCCGGGTGATATCAAGAAAGGCGTCCCCGAGATCCCGGCTCCGGTCGGCCACGGTTTCCCAGGCATCCACCCGTGTGGCATCCTGTCCTTTTAAACGGATGAAATCCTTTCTGTCCGGAATCCGGCCAAAAGGAAGCCGCGATATAAACCCGTCAGAGGGGGCCACCAGAATCATCCCGTCGGTGACCGCACCGGTCACCCGGCGGCCGGGTTGTTTTTTATCAAACCATCCGGCAATGAGATGGGGATAAAAATGGGGATACAGAACAAATCCTTTATGGCCCGGGGTCAGGGCAAAGGCCGGATGATAATCCAGAATCCCGCCGTCTCTGTACATGCCCGACGGCGCACCGGCAATATCTGTCACCCCTTCCATGACATAGGGAATGGCACCGGACGCGGTCAGGGCTGAGTAAAAATTACCGGGCCCCAGGCCCACACACCGGGTGGGAAAACCGGAAAAATCCACCCCGGCGGTATCAAACCCGTCATGGTGAAACACGACCCGTTCCAAATACAGGCGGTTCAGGTTCCGGGACATCCGGTTCAGCACGGCACCGGCGGCAACACCCAGTATCTGGGGGATTCTGTGTCTGGATGCCAGCAGATACCGGCACCGGACCGCCCCGAACGCGATGCGCAAAAAAGGATGGCCCAGAATCTCTTCCACCCGGGCCGGGTCCAGAAACGAAGCCATGATCCGCTCGGATTCCAGTGATACCTGGGCCGGGGTCACCCGTCCCTGATAATACTGGTGGATATACGCATGTTTGAGAGCTGCCAAGGCCCGCACGGGATCATTTTGAGCCGCTGCGGCAAATTTCCAGGCCCCGATGGACGTGCCCAGCACGGGCAGCGGGGCTTTGCGGTGTATAAACCAGCGTGAAAACAGGGCCGCATCCAGGCCGTAAATCACCAGCCATTTGGCAGCCCCTGAAGCCCCCAGCACCAGGTCGATATCATTGGGTGACAATCCGTTTTTCTTGATATGTCGGTATGCCGTGCGGCCGGCAAAGATCACCAGGTCATCGGTCATGTCATTCATCCTTTGTTCAGCCAGTCATGTGACGCATTCATGGGTTCCGGGTCATTACCGGCAGGCACTATAGCATTGTGGCATTTTCGATTCAATGCCCGGCGGACTCACGATGATTGACCCGCATGATGCATCACCCCATCCCCAGATCCACCATCAAAAAAAAGAAAAACCTCGTTGCGCTTGACTGGTCAAGCAGATAGAATGTTTTTGACGAAAAAAACTATCATCAACGAGGTGCAACCCAATATGACACAAGGCGTATTACCTTTCAAGTACGAA